>DAEF01000242.1 GCA_002495225.1 Methanoregulaceae archaeon UBA288
TCGTAGATCAGGTCCACGATCAGCTTCGTCTCGTGCAGCACCTCGAGGTAGGCCATCTCCGGCGCGTACCCCGCCTCGACGAGCGTCTCGAACCCGTTCTTGATGAGCGAGGTGATCCCGCCGCAGAGCACGGCCTGCTCGCCGAAGAGGTCCGTCTCCGTCTCCTCCGCGAAGGTCGTCTCGAGTACCACCGCGCGCGTCGCGCCAATCCCCTTCGCGTACCCGAGGGCCGTCGCCTTCGCCTTACCGCTCGCGTCCTGGTGGATCGCGATAAGCGCGGGCACGCCCTTGCCCTCCTCGTACGTCCGGCGGACCATGAAACCGGGCCCCTTCGGCGCGACCATGATCACGTCCACGTTCGGCGGGGGCACGATCTGGCCGAAGTGGATGTTGAACCCATGGGAGAACATCAGGGTCTTGCCGTCCGCGAGGTGCGGCCGGATCTCGGTCGCGTACACCCGCCCCTGCGTCTCGTCGGGCAACAGCACCTGGACGATATCGGCCTTCTTCACGGCCTCGGCGACCGGAAAGACCTGGAACCCGTCCCCGCTCGCCTGCTCCCACGACCGGCCGGGCCGCAGTCCGATGATCACGTCCAGGCCCGAGTCGCGGAGGTTCAGGGCCTGGCCCCGCCCCTGGGAACCGTACCCGATCACCGCGATCTGCCTGCCCTGCACGGCGCCGATGTCGGCGTCCGACTCGTAGTATTTCTGGATCATCTCCTCGTCATCCCTGGCCCGAAGCCATATACATATTAAATACTAGGGAATAAACTGTTTACCTTCGTTTTTGGCGCATACGGGTGCCAATCGGCAAGGGTGTTGAGGCCCGGAGTAATGGAACTACCTGATGTCCAGTCCACCTGCCCCGACGTGCGGATCAACCTGACGCGCGTCGGTGTTAAGAACGTCAAGAAACTGGTCGAGGTCTCGCGCAAGAACAAGCGGCCCGTCATCTTCATCTCCACGTTCGATATCTTCGTCGACCTTCCCGGATCACTCAAGGGCGCGAACCTCTCGCGCAACTTCGAGGTGATCGACGAGGTCCTGCAGAAGGCGATCGAGGGAGACGTCGCGGAGATCGAGCAGCTCTGCAGCGAGGTGGCCCGCGGGCTCCTCGATCGTCACGAGTACGCGGACCGGACCGAGGTGATCATGCGGTCCGAGTTCATGGTCAAGCGCGAGACGCCGGTCTCGAAGACCGGCTGCCACGAGGTCGTCAAGGTCAACGCCCGGGCGATCGCGCAGCGCGCCTTCCACGAACCGATCGTCCGGAAGTCGATCGGGGCCGAGGTGACCGGCATGACGGCCTGCCCGTGCGCGCAGAACATCATGGCCGAGCACGCGGCCCAGGTGCTGAACGAGCTCGGCGTGAGCCGCGAGACCGCGGCGAAGTTCTTCGAGAAGGTCCCGATGGCGACCCACAACCAGCGCGGGCGCGGCTTCCTCTGCATCGAGGTCGACGACGACCAGCACGTGGACCTCGAGACGATCATCACGATCCTCAAGGACTCGATGTCGGCCCGGACGTACGAACTCCTCAAGCGCGGCGACGAGTCGTTCGTCGTGATGGCCGCGCACCAGAACGCTCGCTTCGTCGAGGACTGCGTCCGCGAGATGGCGAAGAAGGTGCTGGCTACCTTCAGCGATCTGCCGGGGGACACCCGGATCACGATCAAGCAGACGAACGAGGAGTCGATCCACCAGCACGACGCCTACGCCGAGCGGAAGGCGACGCTGGCCGAGCTCGTGGTCGAACTTTCGGAGGAGAACGGGAATTCGCGTTCATAACCGCGCATAAGAATACCACATCATCTTTCTCCCCCGAAACGGGGATCCTTCCCTGCCGCCCTCCGGGCGGCGCACGCCGACGGGTTCGGCGTGCTATCTATTCTGAAATCCGTCGGAAACCGGGCCGTTTGCCAATCGGATACCGTTTTGGCGAAAATAGCAGAAAGGTTATATCCCGTGCGCGTGTAAGATGGTGTATACGTACCCTGTACGTCCGACCGGCCCGCCAGCGGCGGTCCGTCGATAAGACCCTGTACCGGCTGTCGAACACACCGAATTCCCACGAGGAGATTCAATTGTCGAAAGTTATTGAGATATCCCCAACCACCCGGCATGAGGGACACTCGAAGCTCGTCTTGAAGGTCGATGATCAGGGGATCATCGAGCGCGGAGACTGGCTTTCCATCACGCCGGTCCGAGGCATCGAGAAGCTCGCGATCGGTAAGACCGCCGAGCAGGTGCCGAAGATCGCGTCCCGCGTCTGTGGTATCTGTCCGATCGCCCACTGCCTTGCCGGCGTGGAAGCGATGGAGGCTTCGATGGGCGTCTACATCCCGGACGACGCCTACCTGCTCCGTGTGATCCTGCAGTGCGCGAACCGCGTCCACTCGCACGCGCTGCACAACATCCTCTCGCTCCCGGACATGTACATCCCCGGGACGGACACGAAGATCAACCCGTTCACGCCCGAAGAGCCCGTCCGGTCGGTCGCGAAGCGCATCCAGCGGATCCGCGAGATCGCCCAGACCATCGGCGAGATCTCCGGCGGCGAGTGCATCCACCCGTCGAACCCCCGCGTCGGCGGCATGTACAAGAACCTCCAGCCCCGCGCGGTCTCGAAGGTCTACGACCTGGCCAAGGAGGGCGTCGTGCTCGCCCGCGACCACATGGAGTTCATGATCGCGGTCTTCCGGAACTACCAGAAGCGCGACTGGGCAGAGGTCGGCGGCATGAAGGTCGACATCCCGGACACGCTCGGGTACCACAACCAGGGCTACATGGCTGCGGACCCGCTCTACGGCTCGTCGAGCCTGGACGAAAACCCCCGGTGGGACCCTGCCCGCTGGAACGAGACCCGTCCCTGGGACTGGTACATGGGCGAGATGGAGATCACCGACGACTACCCCGAGTACCCGATCGGCGGCACCACGCCGAAGGGCGCCAAGGCCTGGCCCCAGATGGAGGCCTGCACGGGCGTCCCGCTCTACGACGGCCAGCCTGTCGAGGTCGGCCCGCGGGCGCGTCTCAACGTGTTCAGGGGCTACGACGAGAAGGGCACCATGGCCCAGCAGATCGCCAGGTCGATGGAGTTCCCGGACTCGTTCTACAAGATCATCGAGTGCTGCGACGCCCTGAACACGTCGGCATCGGTGATGGCCGACGAGGTCCCGCAGGGCGACGGCTCGCTCGGATGGGCGGCGAACGAGGCCCCGCGCGGCTGCGACGTCCACCTGGCCCGCGTCCTGGACGGCCGTGTCCAGTTCTACTCGATGCTCGTCCCGACCACCTGGAACTTCCCGACCTGCAGCCGTGCCCTCACCGGTGCACCGTGGCAGCTGGCCGAGGTCATCATGCGTGGCTACGACCCCTGCGTCTCGTGCGCGACGCACATGATCGTCGTGGACGAGGACAAGCGGCTCGTGGCAGAGAAACTGATACAGTAGGTCCGGTGGATGCTGTTCCCACGGATCGTGGTGGCGGGGTGCGGCAACCCCCTCTTCGCGGACGACGGCTTCGGCCCGGCCGTGATCGAGGCGCTGCAGGAGGTCGACCTGCCCGACGACGTCAAGGCAATCGACGCCGGGCTCGGCGGCCCCCATTTCGTCTTTACCCTGCTCGATCCCGAGGTCACCGAGCGGCTGATCATCGTCGACTGCGCGGACTTCGGGGGAGAACCCGGCCAGCTCGCGCGGCTGAAGGTGGAGGACCTGCCTCCGGGCGCCTATCGCGACGCCCACTCGTGGGATCTCCAGGAGCCGCTGCAGCGGATCAAGGACCGGATCGAGATCACGATCATCGGGTGCCAGCCCAAACGCGTCACCGCGCCTGAGTACGAGATGGGGCTCTCTGAAGAAGTTGAATCGGCGATACCGAGGACGGTAGCGTTCATACTCAACGAACTAGGAGTCGAGAATGGGACTCTTTGAGAGGATTCTCGTCATCTTCCAGAAGAAAGACGTCACGGTGAAGACACCGCAGACGCCTGCTCCGATACCGGTAGCAGAACCGGCCGCCCCGCCCACGGAGGCGATCCCGGCCGAGCGTGCACCGGTGGTGGAGGAGCAGAGGCCTGCCGTCCCCCCTGATGAGAAGGAACCAACAACGGCACAACCCGATATTAAGGAGGTAAAACCTGTGTCTGACAAAATTACCGCCGGCCACGTGCACATGAGTGGATGCACGGGCTGCGAGGTTGCATTAGCGGATAACTACGCGGGACTCCTGACCCTGCTCGACAAGTACGTCGACTGGGTCTACGACCTGACGCTCATAGACGTGCGGCACATCCCCGAGATGGATGTCGCGCTCGTCGAGGGCTCGGTCTGCATCAACGACCGCATCTCGGTCGAGGAGATCCGCGAGACGAGAAAGAAGGCAAAAATCGTCGTGGCGCTGGGATCCTGCGCGACGTACGGGAACATCACCCGGTTCTGCCGGGGGGGGCAGCAGAACCAGCCTCAGCACGAGGCCTATCTGCCGATCGGCGACCTGATCAAGGTCGACGTCTACCTCCCCGGGTGCGGACCGTCGCCCCAGCTGATCAGGAACGTCTGCGTGGCTGCGTACCTGCTCCTGAAGGGCAACGCCGACCAGCAGGCGCTCGCGACGGCCTACCTGAAGCCGCTCATGATGCTGCCGGAGCGCGGCACGTCGGCCTGCTTCTGCGACCTGATGTACGAGGTCATTGACCAGGGGCTCTGCATCGGCTGCGGCGCCTGCGCGGCGGCCTGCCCGGTCCGTGCGATCACGCACGAGTACGGCAAGCCCCAGGGCCAGCGTGACCTCTGCATCAAGTGCGGGGCCTGCTACAACCAGTGCCCGCGCTCGTGGTACAGCTTCGACGTGGTCAACCAGTACGAGTCGATCATGGAGACGATCGACGCTGCGATGGAGCCCTGAGGTGAGTATCATGGTTCAGGACATCTTCCTAGGCAACTACACGTCCTGCGTCGCCGCACGCAGCACCAACCGTGCAATCCTCGCGGGATCGCAGGACGGCGGCATCGTCACCCAGCTCTTCGCGTTCGCGCTGGAAGAGGGGATCATCGACGGCGCGATCGTGGCCGGCCCCGGCGACGAACCCTACCGCCCCCGCCCGATGGTGGCGACCACGGTCGCCGAGCTCTATGCCGCCCGCGGCACGAAGTACAACATCTGCCCGAACGTCTCCTTCATCAAGGAGGCGACCCGGTCGTACGGCCTCGACAGGGTCGGCATCGTCGGGACGCCCTGCCAGATGCAGGCGATTCGGAAGGGCCAGCTCTACCCGGTCGGCCTGCGCGATGTCCCCGATAAGATCGCCCTCGCGATCGGGATCTTCTGCATGGAGAACTTCCCGTACCAGTCGATCGTCCAGCTCGTCGAGGACCACGCCAACACGAAGATGGAGAACGTCGTCAAGATGGACATCGGCAAGGGCAAGTTCTGGGTCTACACCGAGCGCGGTGCGGTCATCCAGCTCCCGCTGAAGATCACCCACAAGTACGAGCAGCCCGGCTGCCACGTCTGCCTCGACTACGTCGCCAACCTGGGGGACGTGTCGACCGGCTCGGTGGGCACGCCCGACGGCTGGTCCACGGTCTTCGTCCGCTCGAAGAAGGGCAACGACGTCTGGTCGAAGGCGATGGCCGCCGGCTGCTTCGAGACGAAGCCGATCGAGGAGGTCAAGCCCGGGCTGGAGCTCGTGACGAAGCTCGCGACCGAGAAGATCACCAAGAACCGCAAGACCCTCGAGGAGCGCGCCAGCTTCGGCGTCGCCAAGGGCCTGCGGAACCCCTACATCTAATCCTTTTTTCGGCGTCGCCGCCGGCGATGCACATATCCGATCCGTCCGACATACAGTATCCCTGACTGCGGATGAGGATCCTCGCGATCGGCCTGGGAGGTGCGGGCGGACGGCTCGCGGACGCGCTCTACCGCCGGGACCGCGCGGGCCGCGTCTCGTGCGTCGAGGCGGCGGCGATCGACACGGACGCGCAGGCGATCCGGCAGCTCTCGGCGATCCCGGCGGAGCACCGGCTCTACTACCCGCCGATCGGGCGCGGCGCGATCGACCTGGAGCAGGTGCTCTTCCACCTGAAACGGCAGGACACGTCCGGGGTGGACGCGATCCTGCTCTGCGTCGGGGCCGGGGGCGAGACGGGCACGGTCGCGCCGGTGCTCGCGGACGCGCTGAAGGCCGGCTTTGCCGAGCCGGTGCTGGTGCTCGCGGCCCTGCCCCAGCGCCAGGAGGGACCGCGGATCGCGGCGCAGGCGGGAGAGGCGCTGGATGCCCTGCTGCCCCGGACGGACGCGGTCATCCTCTTCGACAACGAGACCTTCGCGGCCCGGCGGGCGGCGGAAATGCGGGACCCGTCGCCGATGCTCTACGCGGCCCTGAACGACGAGGCGGCGCTGCGGATTATGCTCCTGCTCCGGGCGGGCGAGTCCGGGCGGGAGGTGGGCCAGGTGGTGGTCGACGCGGGCGAGGTGCTCGGGACGCTCGCGGGCCAGGGGTTCGCGGCGGTCGGGTACGCGTTCGAGCCGCTCCGCGAGCACTGGCTCGAGCGGTTGCTGGGCCGGCCGGTCCCGTTCCTCGCGAAGACCGACCCGTACGACGGGGCGCAGCGGGTGGTGGCCCTCGCGAAGAAGGCCTGCTACGAGGAGGTCTCGGTCCCGTGCGACCTGACGGAGACGAAGAAGGCGCTCCTCCTCCTGGCCGGGCCGTCGCGCGAGCTCTCGATGAAGGGCTTCACGACCGTGCAGCGCTGGCTCGACCGGACGATCGCGGGGTTCGAGCTCCGCTCGGGCGATTACCCGGTCGATACGAGGCGGGTCGGGGTGGTGGTGCTCCTGGCCGGGCTCGGGAACGTGCCGCGCGTGACCGAGCTCCGCGAGGCCTCGGTGCGGGAGCGCCGGCCCGTCCAGATCGACCTGGTGGACCCGCTGGCCGACGGGCCCTGACCGGGCGTCACCACGAGACGCGAGGGCCCCGCACGTGTTTTTCGACACTCTTCGCGGCGGCCCCGGGGATGCCGGTGCCGGCGCCCCGCTCCTGGCGGCCGTACGGCCGCTTCTGCCGGCTCCCATCCTCATCGTCCTCGAACGACGGGCGGCGCGCGGCCCGTTCGAGCCGCTCCATGCTCGCGAGCAAATCCTCGTCTGAAGCCGACCGGGCCGCGCCGCTCGACTTGATCCCCCGGGCCGAGAGCCGGTGCTGGTACGCCGACCCCCCGCGGGACTGGCGCGCCGCGGAGACCGCTGTCGCTGCCCCGCGCTCGTCCGGGGCCGGATCGTTCTGTTCGGGCTCCAGCCTCATCACCCCGTGACACCCGGGCCGCGTCCTGGGGCGGTCCGTCCTCTCTCGGTCGTGTTGTGACGTGTACGGCTCATTGGATCTCACCAGGGGAGGGGCCCGCGACCGTATTAATGGTTGGTGATTACTCAGTTACTGCCA
>DAEF01000039.1 GCA_002495225.1 Methanoregulaceae archaeon UBA288
GCGGTTGTGTCGGCGGTACTGTCGGTGGCTGTGTCGGAGGTGCCGTCGGCGGTTCTGTAGGCGGCAGCGTCGGCGGTACTGTCGGTGGAACCGTCGGTGGTTCTGTCAGGGGCTCGGTCGGCGGCAGCGTCGGCGGCTCGGTTGGCGGCTGTGTCGGTGGTTCTGTCGGCGGCGCCGTCGGCGGTTCCGTCGGTGGATCGGTGGGGATGTCGGGAATCGGAACGGTGGTCTCAGGGATGGCCCCGGCGACGATACAGGTGCAGCCGATGAGGACCGCCAGCAGGACCCAGCAGGCGGTGCGTGCGCTCCAGGTGGCCGGCGCGTGCCGTCTATTCGGCCGGATTCGAGATGGTAGGCGCCCCATGATGCTCCTGTACTGTTTGATGATGCGGGATTATAAAAAGAGCAGATGCTCCCCGCGGCCACCCGGCGGCGCGGCCCGGGGGACTCCCGGGCCCGGGCGTGACGGATCAGAGCACGTAGCGCCAGCTGCCTGCCCGAAGGGCGGCGCGGCGGGTGTCGTAGTCCGGCATGTACCGCCCGACGGTCCGCCAGAAGGCGGGCGAATGGTCGGGACGGACCAGGTGGCAGAGCTCGTGCACCACGACGTACTCGAGCTCCGCCGGCGCCGCCATCGCGAGCCTGAGGTTGAAGTTGAGCCGGCCGGCCCTGCTGCAGCTCCCCCAGCGGCGCTTCAGGAGCTTGACCCGGAACGGGGGCGGGGTTACCCCCATCCTGGCGGCGTGGTGGTCGACCAGCGGGCCGATCGCCTCGACCGCGGCCCGCCGATAGAGCTCGACCACGCGCTCCCGCACCTCGTCCGGGCCCGCGCCGGCCGGCACCGGGACGCGGAGCGCCGGGCCGTCGAAGCGGGCCGCGTCCCCGCCCCCCTCCTCGATCGCGAGAACCCGCTCCCGTCCCGCGAAGAAGAACCGCTCGCCCTGGACGTATTGGCGCTCCGTCACGGGGCATGGCTGCGCCCGGAAGCGCTCGAGCGCCCGCGCAACCCACGCGGACTTCTGCCGGTACAGGTCGTCGATCGCCGTGAGCGGGGTGCCGGGGGGCGCGACCACCTCGACGCGGAGGTCCGAGTACACGATCACGGCCGGGTACCGGCGCCGGGCAGAGAAACGAACGGTGTAGGCGCTGTGTGGCCCGGGAACGCCGTGACCCTCGCGGCCGATCATGGGAATCGGGTCTGCCGCGCCGGGGATAAAGGCTCGGGACATCGCACGTTATTTACGCTGCCTGGTCGATGTCTCCGCAGGATGCTGCAGTTCGTTGAACGGTTCGAGCGGGGTGTCTACACGATCCTCCTCGTCCTGCTCTCCGTGATCATCACGCTGGCAGTCGTCACCCTCGTCGCCGCGATCGCCGCGTTCGTCGTCTCCCCGCCAATCCTCCTCCTCACGGGGGAGGAACTCCTGGAGCTCTTCGGGGTGTTTTTGCTCGTGCTCCTCTCGCTCGAGTTCTTCGAGTCGATCAAGATCTACCTGAGGGAGACCAAGATCCCCTACGAACTGGTCGTCGTGATCGCGATCACGGCGATCGCGCGGAAAGTGATCGTGCTGGACTTAGAATCGGCCAGCGACCTCCACCTCATCGGCCTCGGCGTGGTCGTGCTCGCGCTCGCCGCCGCGTATTACCTCCTGAAACGCGGCGGCGTCACGAGCCGTGACACAACCTGAGACTCTATATATGCCATTCTCCACACTCTTCCCGATGGAAGAGCGCGCTGCCGATCGCCGGGGCGCTCCTTCCCCGCAACACGAGCGACTCCGCATTCCATGACCGCACCACCGTCCTCTCCCCCGGTTCGCCGCGCCCTCAGCGCGGTCCTCGCCGTGGCCCTGCTCTCGCTCCTCGTCGCCCCCGGTGCCGGGGCCCCGCCAGATCCGGGGGCTGCCCCGGAGAGCCCCGTGCCCTTCGTTTCGCCTGCGGTCGGCCTCACCGGGGCGCACGGCAAGCTCTCGACCGACCTGCTGGCCCTCGTCGACGACCGCTTCCTCATCCCGGGCCAGTCGCGCGGGGACGTGGTCTCCGCGCTCGCCCGGAGCGGCCACTACGCGAAGGCCGGGCAGCAGAGCCGCGCCGTGGGGACGCCGGCGGCGGACCTGGTCGAGGTCTACGTCAGGACCGAGCCCGGGGCCGGCTCGGCCGCGATCCGGGCGCTGGCGGACCGTGTCTCGGGCGAGGACGCGGACGCCAGGGTCGTCGCCGCCTGGGTGAGGCCGGCCCGGCTCCTGGGCCTGGCCCGGATCCCGTCGGTCCGCGAGGTCCGGCCGGTCCTCCAGCCCCGGGTCCGCACCGGCTCGGTCACGACCGCGGGCGACATCCTCCTCCGCGCCGCCGAGCTCCGGAACGCGAGCGGGCTCTCGGGGGCCGGCATCCGGGTCGGGGTGATCTCCAACGGCGTCGACCACCTGCGGTCGGCGCAGGCCTCGGGAGACCTGCCCGCAGACGTCATGGTGCTCCGGAACGAGGTCGGCGGCGACGAGGGGACCGCGATGCTCGAGATCGTCCACGACATCGCCCCGGGCGCGGGCCTGGTCTTCCACGACTGCGGCTGGAACGTCCTCGAGTTCAACCGGGCTGTCGACGCGCTCGCGGACGTCGGGTGCCGGGTCATCGTGGACGACATCGGCTGGACGGACGAGCCGTTCTTCGAGGACGGCCTGGTCGCGGCCCACGTCGCGGACGCGGTGAGCCGGCGGGGTCTCGTCTTCGTCTCCGCGGCCGGGAACGACGCCGGCCTTCACTACCAGGGCGACTATTCCGACGACGGCCACGGCTGGCACGACTTCTCGGCGGGCGCGAACACCTCCCGCAACCGGCTCTACGTCGACCTGCCGCCGGGGGACTCGGTCACGGCGATCCTCCAGTGGTCCGAGCCGGCCGGGTCGGCCGCGTCCAACTACGACCTCGCGCTCTACGGCACGGTGGACCTCTCGGTCCCGCTGGCCGCCAGCTCGCGGGTCCAGGACGGCGACGACGACCCGATCGAGGTGCTGACCTGGGTCAACGCCGGGACCGCAGCGGTGGAGGCCGAGATCGACGTCTCGAACCCGGCCGCGGCGCCGGCGCGCACCCTGGAACTCTTCGTCTACCCGCACGGCGGGGCGTCGCTCCAGCCGGCGAACGCGGTCCCCGAGGACTCGGTCTACGGGCACCCGGCCGCGAAGGGGGTGATCGCGGTCGCCGCGATCGACGCGACGGACCCGGCGGCCGAACGGCTCGAGCCGTACTCGTCGCGCGGCCCCGTGACGATCACCGCCCCCCTGGCCGCGTCTCGCCAGAAGCCCGACTGCTCGGCGGTCGACGGCGTCCGGGTGACCGGGGCCGGGTCGTTCCCGGCGGAGTTCTGGGGGACGAGCGCGGCCGCCCCGCACGCGGCCGGGATCGCGGCCCTGGTCTGGTCCGGGCGGCAGGACGCGACCCGGGCAGAGGTCGCGAACGCCCTCCTCGGCACGGCCGACGACCTCGGGACTCCCGGGGCCGACACGAGCTACGGCGCGGGCCGCGTGAACGCGACGGCCATGCACGCCCTCCTCTTGCCGGCGTCGCGGGAGCCGGCGTCCCTGCCGGGCCGTGTCGAGGCCGAGGATTTCGACACCGGCGGCGAGGGCACGGCCTACCACGACGTCGAGCCCGAGAACCTGGGCGGCGTCTACCGGCCAACCGAGGGCGTCGACATCGAGACCCTGCCCGACTCGAACGGGTTCAACGTCGGCTGGATCCGGCCGGGAGAGTGGCTCTCCTACACTGTGAACGTCTCGTCCGCGGGGACGTACGACCTCCGGGTGCGCGGGGCGTCGTCGTGGGGGCACCCGTCGTTCGATCTCTCGGTCGACGGTGCCCCGGTCGCGACCGTGCCGGTCGCCGAAACGGCGTCCTACGACGTCTTCGCGCTCACGAACGCGAGCGTGACCCTGCCCGCGGGGCGGCACGAGCTCCGGCTTGACCTCCCGGGCTACTTCAACCTGGACTATCTCGAGTTCACGCTCGCGGACGGCGTGCTCCGGGTGCCGACGGCCCGGTCCGACCCGCGGGACCTGGACGGGGACGGGCTCTACGAGGACGTGAACGGCAACGGGCGGATGGACTTCGCCGACGTCGTGCTCTACTTCAACCAGATGACCTGGATCGCGGCGAACGAACCCCTCGCGGCCTTCGACGTCAACAAAAACGGCCGGATTGACTTCGCCGACGTCACGGCCCTGTTCGCGGCCGTCTGATCACTCGACCGCGATCACGGCGACGGGGCAGGCATCGGAGGCGCGCCGGACGCATTCGGCGAGCCCGTCGGGGACGGTGCCCTCCGCCGGGTCGGCCCCGTCCCGGTATTGCTCGACGACCCGGCTTTTCGCGTCGGAAGGATCCTCCTCGAAGACGTCGGGACACTCGACGAGGCAGGTCCCGCAGCTGATGCAGCCGTCCCGGTCGATCGTCACGCGTGGCATACGTCGCTCTCCTGCTTCAAATCCCGGCCTGCTGCGATACCCAATCTGGCCGGCCCTCATCGGTCGGCGGTGTCGGAAAAAAACAAGGACGCCCGGTCGTTACGAGTACCTCTTCCCGCCCTGCGAAGGCTCGTCTCCGTTGCGGACGGGCTGCATGCCGCTGCCCCTGCCGGTCGAGCCGCGCCCGCCGCGCGAGGCCTCGCCGCCGGCGCGGGCGACGCGTTCCCGCGTCTTCTCGTCGGCCGCCTGGAGGCCGCGCCTCTCGTGCGGGGCCTCGCCGCCGGCGCGGGCGACGCGTTCCCGCGTCTTCTCGTCGGCCGCCTGCAGTCCGCGGACGCGGTGCGGGGCTTCGCCGCCGGCTCGGGCGACGCGCTGCCTCGTCTTCTCATCGGCGGCCTGCAGTCCGCGGACGCGGTGCGGGGCCTCGCCGCCGGCGCGGGCGACGCGCTCCCGCGTCTTCTCGTCGGCGGCCTGCAGTCCTCGTTTTGCGTGCGGCGCCTCTCCGCCGGCACGCGCGACGCGCTGCCGCGTCTTTTCGTCGGCCGAGGCGAGGCCCCGGTTCGACTTGCCTGAGTCTGTGGTTTCTGCCATGGTCGAGTCTCCGCGCCCGAAGTCGTCCTGCTCCTCCGGGTATCTTTTGCTATCGACGGCCAGTCCTATACCGCAGATATGTTAAATACTTTCTGTTTCTCCTGCCTTGCAGAAGCCCTCGTGAGTCCCTGTATGTCCCACGACGTTCTGGAAAAGAGCGGTCTCGAGAGCGGGTGGGCGAAAAAAGGGGGGAGGTTCAGGCTGCCGCTACGCCGGCCGGAACGGTCCCGGTCGCCACGGCGGGGGTGATGGGGGTGAAGCCCTCGGCGCTGAGGACCGAAGCCCCCTCGGAGCCGGTCAGCAGCCGGACGAAGGCCTGCCCGAGGTCGGGGTTGCCCGCCACCGACGGGACCGTGATCCCGTAGGTGATCGGCATGCCATTCTCGGTCGAGCCGTCGGGGCGCTTCACCTGGACCTTCGCGTACGCGGCCGCCTGGGCCGGGTCCGAGAGGTCGATCTCTGCCGGGAGCTCGACGTAGCCCAGGCCGTTCTGGACCGCGTTCGACCGGTAGGTGAAGATGTAGTCGACCGTGCCTGCCTTGAGCTGGTCGATGTAGGTCGGGTCGCCCGTCTTCGGGATCACGAGGGTCGTGCCGTCGGGCGACGGCTTCGAGACGTCGATCACCGTGACGGGGCCCGAGAGTTTGGCCGTGATGCCGGAGTGGTCGCCGACCAGGTGCTGGAAGATCTCATCGTCACCGTAGTGCTTCTCGGCCAGCTTGATCGCCATGTACGCGCGGTAGCCGCCGGGGTCCGTGGTCGGGTCGGTGGTCGCGTAGCTGACGTTCTCCCGGTCCAGGACCTCGAACCAGTTCTCGGCCGTGATCTCGGAGGCGTAATCCGACGTCGTGTTGCTGTACGCGATCACCATCGCGTTCCTCGCGAACGAGAGCATCCAGCTCGCGTTCTGCGGGAACATGAGGTCCGGGATCAGGTAGGCGTCCGCGGACGCAACCGCGTCGGCCTTCATGTTCTTCTTCGTGACCTTCTCGATCTGCGTCACGGACGGGCCCGTGTAGACCCCGAGCTCGGCGCCGGTGTTGGCGGCGTCGAAGGTCGTCTTCAGCTTCGCGAACGGCGAGGCCAGGCTTCCGGCCGCGAAGACCAGGACGGGCTTCGTCGCTGTCGCCGGGGTCGAGCCGTCGACCTTGAACTCCCTGGCCTTATCGGCGGTCATCGGGCTGAAGAGCGCCTTGCCGTAGGTGTCCTTCCCGTAGTCGGCGATCAGGGCCTGGCCCTGCTCGGAGATCAGGAAGTTGACGTAGTCGTTGGCCGCATCAAGCGTGGCCGTCGCGTTCCCCTTCGGGATCACGGTGATGGCCGAGTAGATGTTGAGCAGGCTCGCGCCCTCGGAGACGATGGGCGTCAGCCTGAGGTTCCCCTTGTACGCGAGGTAGGTCCCCTCGTCCGTGAGGGTGTACGCGCCCTTCTCGCTCGCGAGCTGGAGGGTCTCGCCCATGCCCTTGCCGGCCTCGATGTACCACGCACCCGATTTCTGGATGTCGGACGCGTAGTTCATCTTCGCCTTGGCCCAGATCGCCTTCTCGGCCGAGTGGGTGCCGGAGTTGTCGCCGCGCGAGACGAACGCCACGTTCGCCGTGCCGGCCTTGCCCTGCTCCATCAGCTTCAGGAACGCGGCCTCGGGCGTGAGCCCGCGGATCCCGGCCGGGTCGGCTTCGGGCCCGACGATGAGGAAGTAGTTGTAGGCGAACGCACGGCGGTTCACGCCGTTGCCGCCCTCCATGAACGCGACCTCTGCGGCAGGCGAGTGGACGAGGAGCAGGTCCGCGTCACCGCGCTTGGCGAGTTCGATCGCCTTGCCCGAGCCCTGCGACGTGATCTTCAGGCTCACGGGGTGCGTGGCCTCGTAGAACGGGGTCAGGTTGTCGAGCAGTTTCGTGTCCTCGAGCGAGGTCGTGGTCGCGATCAGCAGGTCGGTGCGGGGACCGGTGACGGTCGTCATCGGTACGGTCGTCGCCCCCGTCGTGACGGCAGGGGTCGCGGTCGCATTGCCTCCGGGGGTCGTCCCCGTGCAGCCGGCCGCCGCGAGCATCAGCACGAGGAGCAGGGCGAGGGCGCCCGCTCCTGTCAGCATCTTTCTCATGATCATAAACATTTGGAACCGGTGTGTTTAATAAGATGTTTGAATCTTTCTCTATTATTCACTAAAAAGGGTGAACCATCTGGTCTATCAATTGGTTAATCAAAAGCTACATGGACAGTTCCGGCGTGGTCTTTCCCGCCGCGCAGAGGAGAGGGCAGCACCATGAGCGAGATCGTCGAGGGGTTCCTCCAGGCCATCGATCTGATCGTCTCCCTCGACCCTGAGGTGATGGAGATCACCCTGCGCACGCTCTCCATCTCCCTCTCGTCGACCCTGCTCGCCACGGCGATCGCGCTCCCCGCGGGCGGTCTGATCGCGTCCCGCGAGTTCCCCGGAAAACGGGGGTTGCTGTACCTCATCCAGACGCTCTATTCTCTGCCGACGGTGATCGTCGGGCTCCTGCTCTTTTTGCTGATCTCCTCGTCCGGCCCCTTCGGCGAGCTGGGGCTGCTCTTCACCTCGACCGGCATGATCATCGGCCAGAGCCTGCTGATCCTCCCGATCCTTGTCGGGCTGACCATCGCGGCCCTCTCGGCGGTCGATCCGCTCATCCGCGACACGCTCGCATCGCTCGGCGGCACGGGCCGGCAGCAGGTCTTCGGTCTCCTCCGCGAGGCGCGGTACGCGATCCTGGCGGCGGTCGCGCTCGGGTTCGGGCGGGCGATCTCCGAGGTCGGGGTCGCGATCATGATCGGCGGGAATATCCGGGGGTACACGCGGGTGCTCACGACCGCGATCAGCCTTGAGACCTCGATGGGGAATCTCTCGCTCTCGATCGCGCTCGGCATCATCCTGCTCGCGATCGCGCTCGTCGTGAACGCCGGCGTCAACCTGCTCCAGGGCGGGGGGCGCGCATGATCCGGTGCGAGGGGCTCGGGTGGACCCCGGGTGGGACGACCGTGCTCGACGATATCACCCTCGAGATCGCACGGGGAGAGGCCTTCGGTCTGATCGGCCCCTCGGGCGGGGGCAAGAGCTCGCTCATCCGGATCCTCGACCTGCTCGTCCAGCCGACGCGGGGCCGGCTCTGGATCGGCGGCGACGAGGTGGCGTGGGGCTCCCCGGAGATCGTAGCCCTCCGGCGGCGGATGGCCATGGTCTTCCAGCGCCCGGTCGCCTTCCGGATGAACGTCGCCGAGAACGTGGCTTACGGCCTGGCCCTCCGCGGCGTCCCCCGCGCCGAGCGGCGCGCCCGCGTGGCCGACGCCCTCGAGCTCGTCGGGCTCGACGGGTTCGAGGACCGGCGGGCCTCGACCCTCTCGGGGGGCGAGCTCCAGCGCGTCTCCATCGCCCGCTGCCTCGTGACCGACCCCGGGGTGCTCTTCCTGGACGAGCCGACCGCGAACCTGGACCCGGTCTCGACGAGCGTGATCGAGGAGGTGGTCGCGGGGCTCCGCCGGGACCGGGGCATCACGGTGGTGATGACGACCCACAACCTCGAACAGGGGCAGCGGCTCTGCGACCGGCTGGCCGTGATGGCCGGCGGCCGTCTCGTCCAGGTCGGCACCCCGCTCGAGCTCTTCTACCGGCCGATGAGCATCGCCGTCGCGCAGTTCGTGGGCGCCGAGAACCTGGTGCCGGGAGTCGTGGAGCAAATGGACCGCGGGGTCGCGTTCGTCCGGATCGGGCCGCAGGCCACCCTGGCCGTCGCCGTCCACGCTCCCGTCGCGGGGGAGGTCACGGTCGCGATACGCCCCGAGGAGATCGTGCTCGCGAAGGGCGACGCCTGCCGCCAGGCGACGGCGAACCATCTCCACGGGAGGGTGACGGCCATCGACAGCGAGGGGCCGCTGGTCCGGGTCGTTCTCGACTGCGGATTCCCGCTCGTGGCCCTGATCCGCCGCCTCTCGTACCTCCAGCTCGGGCTCGAACCGGGGACGGTCGTCTGTGCGGAGTTCGACCCGAACGGGGCTCACCTGATCGCGCGCGCATGATCTTCGAAAGATTTATCATCGGTTTTTCGAATTCGTACCACTCCAGAAAAAATTCGTGTTACCACCCCGATCCGAAAAACCCGAATTGGCCTTATTATTTGAACATTCTCCCTCAAATCTAAATTATTCTAATAAATACATAATACCAGATCACGAAAAAAAATCGGCAATCTTATATAAGGAGATTGAGAATAATGCAATGTCCCATGAGGGGACGTGCATTAGTGACCGTCATTGATCTCCAGCGATCCAGATACGCACCATCACTGTTCAGAGACACGAACGCATCGATCTGACGAACCACTAACCAGAGGAAAGTTATGGCGAAATACACTGAGACAATTGACCTCTACGACGATGGAGGCAAACTGTTAAAGAGCGGGGTTGCGCTCGACAAGATCAGCCCCGTTACGAACCCCGGCATCGGGAAGATCGTCGACCTGACCAAGCGGACGGTCGCTGTGAACCTCGGAGGACTTGAGGCCGGACTCGCGAGCGGCAAGGTCGGCGGCAAGTTCAACCAGGTCCTCGGACGCGGGATGGACCTCTCGATCGTCAAGGACTCCGGAGCAATTGCCGAGAAGATCAAGGCGATGGTCCAGGTTGCCGAGGGCGACGACACGAAGATCACGTCCGTCGGCGGCGGCAAGATGCTGATGGTCGAGGTTCCGTCGGCCCGCCTGCAGGCAGCTGCGACCTACGACGCCGCGATCACCTCGGTCGCGATGGCGACCACGCTCGCGGTCATCGACCAGTACGACATTGACATGTTCAACGGGTCGTACGTCAAGGCCGGCGTCATGGGTACCTACCCCCAGACCATGGACATGCAGGGCG
>DAEF01000011.1:0-286 GCA_002495225.1 Methanoregulaceae archaeon UBA288
GCCAGGAGCCCTCGCCGTAGTTGACGAAGTTGTGGATCCGCCGCTCGAGAACGGGCTCGTAGTCCTTCCTGAAGTTTCTGCCGGCCACGTCGACCAGGATTGCGAGCGGGACGGCCGTCCCCTCCTCGAGACCCTCGATCTCGGGGCCGATCACGGTCACCTTTCCGTCCACGACCTCGGAAGGGTCCTTCATCCGCAGGAGCTCGAACGCGGGCGAGCGCCCCCCGCCGAACTCGACGTACATCTCCTCCTTGCGGATCGACTTCCCCTCGAACGCGGGCGAGCA
>DAEF01000011.1:331-4783 GCA_002495225.1 Methanoregulaceae archaeon UBA288
AGTCGCCGCCTTCGTACCCGCCGGTCTGCAGGATCGGGATCCCGAGCATGCGGAGCGCGTCGACGCAGGCGACCCCCTCGTCCGAGAGGCCCGGGAATGCGACCACCATCGCCTTCGCCCGTTCGGCCGCGTAGGCGAGCAGGCGCGCCGCGTCGCCGGGGGCAACCCCGCCGAACATCATCGCGACCCTCGCCAGGATGTCGGCGAAGTGGACCCCGTGCGACGGCGTCGAACCGAGCGGGACGAGCCTGTACTCGAGCCCGACCCGGACGCGCGCCTCCTGGAGGACGGGCACGACCGGGCCCGCGAGGAAGGTCAGCATGTACTTTTCCTGGAGCTCGCGGCAGAGCGCCGCGGCCACGTCGGCGCGATCGGGCTTTCCGACGATCAGGCAGAGCCCGAGGATCGATCCGTCGACGAGCGAGTACCCGAGCTTGCGGATCTCGGCGTCGGGGATGAACCCCGTATACGGCGATCCCTCGGGGCCGGACGCGGTCGCCCGGCCGGCCCGGACACACTCCCAGGCGACGAGCGGGTTGTCGCCGGAGGTGGCGAACGCGGCCCGGGCCGAATCCGCATCGGTCACGGGGACGTTGGTCACCGCGAACGAGATCGGCAGGTGGTAGGCGGTCTCCTCGTAGGCGATGGGCCCCTCGAGCGCGGCCATCGCCGTACCGAGCGCGGCCCCGCCTGTTTCGACGGCCCGTGGAATATCGATCATCACGAGATTCTCCCGAGTACCTCTCTAGGGGGAGCGCCTATATCATGGCATCGGAAGCGGCGAATGGCTATCGCAACGGCCTCCGACGCATCGGTGATCGGTTATCGGACGCCGGGGGCACGATCACCGGGGACGGACGGCACCGGGGGGCCGGGCCGGCACCCCCTGCCCCCATTCCCGGCATCCATGGCGGCCCGCGAGGGCGCCGCTCGACGTCGCTCGCCGGGCCCGAACGTCGAGCACGACCACGGCACAGAACACACGGGAGACGTTACGGGCTCTGAGCCTGGGGCTCTTTCGCGCCCGCACGTTCCGAGGACACACTCTCCACGATGATCGTGTCAAAGATTGGAAGGACGGGCCCTGATGGGGCCCCGCTGATTCGCCCGTGCTCCGGCCGAATACTTCGACACCCGGTTCGTCGTATCGGAACGGGCCGATAGCTGCGGTTGAGACCGACACGTTTTTATCGGCTCGGCCGATAGAGACGCCGCACCCACAATGGGGAACGGTCAACCGAGCTGAAGAGGGTTTAGGAAAGATTTATATACGATTTGACCCTAACTTTAGGTAAATCTTACCGGATTTACAGGAGATTCACATGGCAGACACCAACAATTCCATCAACGTCACGGTCAAGGAGGCGGCGCGCGAGGACGCGGGCCGCGGCATCGCCCGCGTGAGCATGGACGCGATGCGCGCGCTCGGGCTCGTCTCGGGCGACGTGATCGAGATCCAGGGAAAGCGGAAGGCAAACGCGATCGTCTGGCCCGGCTTCGCCGAGGACACGGGGAGAGCCATCCTCCGCATCGACGGCAGCACCCGCGGCAACGCCGGCACCGGCGTCGACGAGCAGGTCCAGATCCGCAAGGTCCAGGCGACCGTCGCGAAGAAGATCGTGATCCAGCCGACGCAGCCGATCCGGCTCGTCGGCGGCGAGCAGTACCTCAAGCGCCTGCTCCACGGCCGCTCGGTCATGGAAGGCCAGGCCCTCCGCGTCGACGTGATCGGCAACCCGCTCACCTTCGTGATCGCGAAGGTCGCTCCCAAGGGGATCGTGATCGTCTCGGACGAGACCGTGGTCGAGCTCAAGGAGACGCCGTACGAGAAGAAGGCCGACGAGGGGAAGGGCGAGCGGACCGACGTCCACTACGAGGACATCGGCGGCCTGGGGCGCGAGCTCGAACAGGTCCGCGAAATGATCGAGCTGCCCCTCCGCCACCCCGAGATCTTCGAGCGGCTCGGGATCACGCCGCCGAAGGGCGTGCTCCTCTACGGCCCGCCCGGCACGGGCAAGACCCTGATCGCCAAGGCCGTCGCGAACGAGGTCGACGCCCACTTCATGACGATCTCGGGCCCCGAGATCATGTCCAAGTACTACGGCGAGTCCGAGGGGAACCTGCGGCAGGTCTTCGAGGAGGCGACCGAGAACGCGCCCGCGATCATCTTCATCGACGAGCTCGACGCGATCGCGCCCAAGCGCGAGGACACCAAGGGCGAGGTCGAGCGGCGTGTCGTCGCCCAGCTCCTGGCCCTGATGGACGGGCTGAAGGGACGCGGACAGGTCGTCGTGATCGGCGCGACCAACATCCCCGACGCGATCGACCCGGCGCTGCGCCGCGGCGGGCGGTTCGACCGCGAGATCGAGATCGGCATCCCCGACACGAAGGGGCGCGAGGAGATCTTCAAGATCCACACCCGCGGCGTGCCGCTCTCCAAGGATATCGTCGAGAACAACCGCGTCCGGGACTACGCCGAGACCACGCACGGGTTCGTCGGCGCCGACATCGCGCTCCTGGTCAAGGAGGCCGCGATGCACGCGCTCCGCCGGGTACTCCCCTCGGTCCCGGCCGACGAGCAGATCCCCGCAGAGGTGCTCGACCGGCTCGAGGTCACGGACGAGGACTTCACGGACGCCCGCCGGTTCGTCGACCCCTCGGGCATGCGCGAGGTCCTGGTCGAGGTGCCCGACGTGACGTGGGCCGACGTCGGCGGGCTCGAGGACGTCAAGGCCGAGCTCCAGGAGACGGTCGAGTGGCCCCTCAAGTACGCCGACGTCTTCGAGCGGCTCCGCACCGAGGCGCCGAAGGGGATCCTGCTCTTCGGCCCGCCCGGCACGGGCAAGACCCTGCTCGCGAAGGCCGTCGCGAACGAGTCGGACTCGAACTTCATCTCGATCAAGGGACCCGNNAGCTCCTCTCGAAGTGGGTCGGCGAGTCCGAGAAGGGCGTCCGCGACATCTTCCGGCGCGCGCGCCAGGCGGCACCGGCGATCATCTTCTTCGACGAGGTGGACGCGCTGGTGCCGGTCCGCGGGTCGTACGCGGGCTCGAGCCACGTGACCGAGTCCGTGGTCAGCCAGATCCTGACCGAGCTCGACGGGCTCGAGGAGCTCAAGAACGTGGTCGTGCTGGCCGCGACCAACCGGCCGGACATGATCGATACGGCCCTCCTCCGCCCCGGGCGGCTCGATCGGCACGTCTACGTGCCGCCGCCGGACGAGGAGGGGCGGAAGAAGATCTTCGACGTCTACCTCGGGCGCGCGAGCGACCTGCTCACGGATGACATCAGCACGGATGACCTGGTCGCGCAGACCGACGGGTTCGTCGGCGCCGACATAGAGGCCCTGGTCCGCGAGGCGAAGCTCGCCGCAATGCGCGAGTTTATCACCGTCATGGGTGAAAAGACAGATCAGGAGCGGGCCGATGCGGCGGCGAACATCCGCCTCACGAAGGTTCACTTCGACGCCGCCCTCGAGAAGGTGAGGGGCTCGCTCGACAGGGACGCGATCGAGGCTTCGGAACGCCAGGCCTGGGAGATGATCTACACCCAGGACCAGCGGTCCGTCCTCGAAGAGGCGGCGGCCGTGGTGCGCCGGGCAGAGCTCGCGACCATGGGCGTCGGCCCCGAGGACGAACTTCGACAGCAGGCCGACGCGCTGCGGAAGGCGGTCTTCGCCCGGAAGAAGGACTTCGCAGCGCTTCGCGACCAGACAACGGCCCTGAGAGAACGTCTGGACACACCGAGATAACCGAGACAGTCATCATGAGCACCCACGCACACGACAGGGACGAGCAGGAGATCGAGGCACTGGTCAGGGAACTGATCCGGCGCCTCGTGCAGACCCGGCAGGCGGGGGGGCAGGGACGGATGCCGATCGCGATCGGGTTCAAGATCTTCTACGGCCCGGAGGACGACGAGGACGAGCCCGCGGTGATCGAACAGGTGCCCGAGGTCTCGACGATCGAGGACAAGATCGTCGTCGTGACCGAGCTCCCGGGAGTCGCTCCGGAAAACGTACGGCTGGGCATGACCGGCCGGAACATCCAGATCTTCGCGGAGGTGGACGGTCGGCGGTACCACACGACGGCGCCGCTGCCGCCCTGCGACCCCGGGTCGGTCAAAACAAGGCTCAAGCACGGGATCCTCGAGGTCGTGCTCGACGCGGCCAGGCCAGCCGACGCACCCGTGTAGGGCCCGGGCCGCGAACCATCACTCTTTTTCCAGGGCACACCGGCGACGGGACGGTCCGGTCTTTCCACGAGGAGTGTAGGATCTTATAATTACTTGACACCCGATGAGACCGGGTGTATGCAGAAGTTAGCGGCCGATGACCCCGGGGAGATCGTCTCCTCCTATCATCGTGGCGAGGATGTCTCGTCTATCGCCGC
This sequence comes from Methanoregulaceae archaeon UBA288, assembly GCA_002495225.1. Lineage (GTDB taxonomy): Archaea > Halobacteriota > Methanomicrobia > Methanomicrobiales > Methanospirillaceae > UBA288. Next base: position 4,723 of record DAEF01000011.1, read on the forward strand.
ACGTTACCACATCAGCCGCGAACGGGTCTATCAGATCCTTCGCTACACCCGGATCCACGGA
>DAEF01000187.1 GCA_002495225.1 Methanoregulaceae archaeon UBA288
CCCAGGAACTGCTCGTACACCTGCCCCAGGATCGCCGTCGGGATCACCGAGAACTCGTACGGCGCGTCCGGGTAGTAGAGCCGCCGGATGATCTCCTTCAGGACCTTATCGTCGATCGCGAGGCCCGGCGTCAGCGTGTCCGCCATCTCGTCCCACCCCGGCTCGTCCGAGAAATGGAACAGCCCCGAGTTGTACCGGTCGTCCGCCCGCCCGAAGAGCGCGCAGAGCCGGGCGTAGATCCCGTCCCCGTCGAGCAGCCCCTTCAGCGTCTCGTACGTCTCGATCCCCCGGTCCTCGCAGATCCGCAGGAAGATGATCCGGTCGATGATCAGCTGCACCGCGATGTTCAGGTCGTCCACCGAGAGCGCCGGGTTCCGGAGCGCGAGGTTCCGTGCCAGCAGGTCGCGCCACGACTCGATCAGGGCGAGGATGTCCTTGTCGACGCTGACCGTCCCCTTCTTCCCCTTCGTCGAGGCGACGAAGCGGTCGAACGACCCCTTCAGAATCCCGTCCTTCGAGAAGAGCTCGACGAGGTGGTCCCACTTCTCGGGCAGCTCCCGGTACGTGAAGTACTCGATCCGGGCCGTCCCCACCGTGTCCCCCGCCGCCGGCTTCTTGGTGCAGTCGTAGATCGCCCACTCCTCGAAGTCCGTCAGGATGTTCAGCGGCAGCTTCGCGTTCCACGCGTACGTCCGGACCTGGAGCGCCCCCGCTGGGTCGCCCCGGATATTGACCGCCGGCTGCTTGGTCTCGACGATGAACTTCCGGACCCCGCCGATCCGGAACGAGTAGTCGATGTGGCCCGTGGTGCCCCGGAGCTTGATCGGATCCTCGTGGACCACTTCCTTGTACGACTCCGAGTACCCCTGCGCGTTGTCCACGTCCCAACCGAGCGCGCGGAAGAAGACGTCGATGTACTCCTTCCGGAGCTGCGCCTCGTTGAAGGTGCCGCTCTTGTAGGACTGCCCGAAGTCGTCGTACCGCCGCACCAGTTCCTCGATGTACTTCCGGTTCTCCTCGGGGCGCATGACCGTGACCTACATCTTCAATCGACGGCGGGGGGAAAAAAGGGGAGCGATCCGGTTGTCGAGGGTGCGCGGGCTCATAATCCCTCTGTCCGTATGCAGACGTCCCGCGCCGGTCAAATCTCCTGTCCGCGTGAGAACCCGGCTCCGCGACGCCCAGGACGCGCTCGATGCCGCCGGCCCTCCGCGCCCTCGAGCCGCTCGCCCTCCTCCTCGCGCTGAACCGGCGCGGCGCCGCGGCCGAAGGCGAGGGCAGATCGATCGCCGGCCCGGGCCTCCCGGCGTTCTGCGACGGCGACGGCCGGTTCGTCTCCGACGACTGCCTGCGGATGCCGGAGGTGTGAGTCGACCGCCCCCCCTCTCGCCTGACGACCCGCGGCCGGGGGCGGTTACATCGCCTCGTACGCCTCGAGAAACCCGTCGCGATCGATACCGGCCTGGCTGCAGATCGCGCGGAGCGTGGAGGCCTTGATGACCTCGTGGTTCGGCAGCGTCAACGGTGTGCGGGAGCCGTCGGCGTTCGCCCGCTCCATCGCGATATGGTTCCCCACACGGACGACCCGGAACCCGAGCGCGGTCAATGCCCGAATGACGCGGTGCCGGGGCGCGTCCCGTGGAAACCTCATCTCAGACCAAGACCTCGGCCAATCTGGCGTCGAGAACCTCGGCGTCGATCGCGTCGGGCCCGAACGTCTCGATGTGGAACCGGATCGCGGAGATGACGTCGGCGAGGGCCTCGTCGTAGGTGTCACCCTGCCCGACCACGGCTCCCCGGAGACCGACCGGGTACGCGACGAACCCATCGGCATGCTCCTCCACCACGATCTTCAGGTGTCGCATGACACGACTGTCTCTCGCGCGGGCTCATAATCCCTCTGTCCGTGTGCAGACGTCCCGCGCCGGTCGGATCTCCTGCCCGCGTGAGAACCCGGCTCCGCGACGCCCAGGACGCGCTCGATGCCGCCGTCGCCGAGGCGTATCGCTGGGGCCTTCCCCCGGCGCTCCGCGAACTCGAGCCGCTCGCCCTCCTCCTCGAGCTGAACCGGCGCGGCGCCTCGGCCGAAGGCGAGGGACGATCGATCGCCGGCCCGGGCCTCCCGGCGTTCTGCGACGGCGACGAACGGTTCTTCTCCGACGACTGCCTGCGGATGCCGGGCTGATCCGCGTCGAGATGATCGCGCCGGCCGTTTCGGGAGCGAGCGGCGACGGATGGGCGCCGGCAGGAACGCGCTTATATTTCGCGACCGTCAATACTGTTATCGCATCCCGTGATCCCGGACGTGGCCGGTGCCACCCGCACCGTGACACCCGGGGATCTACCGGCAGTTGACTGGACATGAAGAAACGCTACCTCGCCGTCAGCGCCCTGCTCGGCTGGCTCCTCCTGATAATCGTCCTGATGATCATCTCGGGCTACGTCAACCCCGAGATCTACTTCGTACTCGGCCTGATAGGGCTGATGGTGATCGCAATCCTGATCACCCCGATCTATTCGCGGCCCCGGTACGCACGGCGGCTGCTCGTCGTGAGGATGCTCGGCGCCGCCCTCTTCGTCGCGCTCTTCTTCGAGCAGTTCCTGGTCGGCCTGCCCGTGATCACCCTCCCCCTCATCGAGGCGGCCATCCCGATCGAGCGCGTGATCGTGGTCGCGACCTCGCTCGCGGGCGTGGTCTGCGTCTTCGCCGGCGCGGTCGTCCTGAACAGCGCCCGCGGGATCTCGGCGAAGACCCTCCAGGAGGCCCTCAACGCCGGCGGGAACGTCGACTGCCGGGCGTTGCCGCGCGACAGCATGACCTACTACCTGCCCCCCGAGCGCGAGGGGGACGCCGTCGTCCAGTTCGTCCCGGCGTCGGCCACCGCGTCCGGCCGGGAGAGCGCGGACGTCGCGTACATCGGCGGGCGGCCGGTCCGGGGGCAGTACCGCGAGCCGTCGGGGATGCAGCTCTTCGAGATGCTGAAGCGGTCGTACTCGCTCCGCCTGCCCGTCCGCGAGGAGGCCGTGCTGACCGCGATCCAGGAGGTCTGCGAGGACGTGATCGAGGTCGCGGACCGCGTCATCCCCGTCCGTCGCGAGGGCTACATCCTGATCGAGCTCCAGAACTACCGGCTCCTCTCGATCTGCACCGAGCTCAAGCAGGACTTCCCGGTCTGCTGCCGGGTCCACCCCTGCCCGATCTGCAGCCTTGTCGCCTGCATGCTCACGGAGGGGCTCGGGCTCACCTGCAGCCTCGAGCACGTCCACGTCGAGCCCGACGCCAGGTCGATCACGCTCTACTTCGTCTTCATCCCGTGAAAAGAGGGGCGGCCGACGGCCGCCGTGTCAGGCGTAGGCCCAGGAGACCTGGACGCTCGCCGTGACCTTCAGGGTCCCGGGCTCGATCGGGGTCGACGGCACGGCCGCATCGACCGCCATGCCCGAGCGCCCGTAGTAGATCGGCGTCGCACCCGAGTCCACCTGGACCTCGCGGGCGTCGAGGAGCCGGACGCCGAGCGCTGACGCGACCGTGCCGGCGTCCGTCCGCGTCTTGTTCACCGCCCGGGCGAGGGCCTCGGCCCGGAGCGACGCGCTCTTCTGCTCGGAGAAGAGGAACGCGATCGAGTTGACCTGGTTCGCGTCGGACGCGACGGCCGTATCGATCACCTCGCCGACCTGCGCCACGTCGTCGATCCGGACGAGGAGCGTGTTCGAGACCCGGTACGTCGTGGGTCTCCGCTGCCCGAGCGGCGACGGCGTCGGGTTGGGATCGTAGACCGGCGTGACCGAGTACCCGGTCGTCGTCAGGTGGTCGTCGGGGATGCCGAGCGCCTTCATCGCGTTCGTGACGCTGGTCATCCGCTCCGCGTTCTGGGCCTGTGCCGCCTTCACGTCGGTGCCCTCGGTCTCGACGCCGACCTGGATCTCGGCCCGGTCGGGCGACGAGACGACCTCGCCGACGGCGGAGGTCCGAATCAGGTGGTCGGTCGACGGGATTCCGGGCGTCGGCGTCGGCGTGAGCGCCGTGACCACCACGATGGCGCCGCAGATGCAGAAGAGGACTGCAAGCGCCGCTGCTGCGTGTCGCATGCTGAGGAGATGGACGCCCCGGGGAAAAAAGGTGGCGATGACTACGACGGAGTTCGTCGCTATGATTCGGGCGCGAGGAAGAGGTTGCAGTGGCACCGCCCGTCGGCGGCGACCTCTTCCTCGCGGTAGACGCACGGGCAGATGATCGCCGCGTCCTTCTCGGGATCGCCGCTCCTGATGCGGCAGGGGCAGTACCGTGCTCCGAACCGTTCGCGGTTCCGGACGAGCCCCTTGATCACGGCCCCGAGCTGCCGCTCGTCCTCGTTCACCAGGTAGCCGGATCGGCAGGCCTCGTCGCGGGCCCACGCCCGCATCTCGTCTTCCGTCGCCGGGTCCTCGTCACTCATACTGGTTCTCCTTGCCGGGGGAGGACATCATACTTTCCCGCTCCGGCAGCAGTGGGCGATCATCGACTCGAAGATCCGGCGCCCGTCCTCCGAGCCGAGGACGAGTTCGCTCGCCCGCTCGGGGTGCGGCATCATCACGAGCACGTTCCGGTTTTCGGAGAGGACGCCCGCGATCCCCTCGACGGAGCCGTTCGGGTTCGCATCGGCCGTCACCTGCCCGTCGGCATCGCAGTACCGGAACGCGACCCGCCGCTCCCGGTTCAGCCGCGCGACGACCTCGGGGGGGGCGACGTACCGCCCCTCGCCGTGGGCAACGGGCAGCCGGATCACCTCGCCCCGCTTGAAGAGGAGGGTGAACGGGCTCTCCGCAGTCTCGACGCGGAGGTGGGTCGGCCGGCAGATGAAACGCGGCACCTCGTTCTGCGTGAAGACCCCCGGCACCAGCCCGCTCTCGGCCCCGATCTGCGCGCCGTTGCAGATCCCGAGCACGAGCCCGCCGGCCCTGACGTGCCGGATCACGTCGGCCATGATCGGCGTCCGGGCCGCGATCGCGCCCGCCCGGAGGTAGTCGCCGTACGAGAAGCCGCCCGGGAGGACGACCGCGTCGTACCCCCGCCGGAGCCCGTCCCGGTACCAGACCAGGTCGGTCGGGACGCCGAGCACGTCACCCAGCACATGGACCGTGTCCAGGTCGCAGTTCGACCCTCCGAACCGGATCACGGCAAACCGCATCAGGCGACCTCGATCTCGTACCGGTGGATCACCGGGTTCGCGAGCAATCGCTCGCAGCACTCGCGTGCCCGCTCCTCGGCGGCCTCTGGGGTCGGTGCCTCGAGGCCGATCCGGAACCGGCGGGCCGTCGAGAGCGAGAGGGTCGGGATCCCGAGGTGTTCGAGCGCGTTGCTGATCGCCCGCGCCTCGGGGTCGAGCATCCCCTCTTTCAGTGCAATCGTGATGTTGACGGTATACTGCATGCTACATCTCCAGGCCGAGCCGTTCGGCCACCCTCGCGTACGCACCGAGGACGTCCCCCTTCCCGAGCCTGTACACGTCCTTGTCGAGCGACTCGCCCGAAGCCCGGTCCCAGAGGCGCATGGAGTCCATGCTGACCTCGTCGCCGAGCCGGAGCCGGCCCGCTCCGTCCCGCCCGAACTCGAGCTTGAAGTCGACGAGCTCGAGGGCGCACGCGGCGAAGAGCGGCCGGAGCACCTCGTTCACCCGGAGGGCGAGCGCCTTCAGCTCATCGAGCCCGGCCGGTGTGAGGAGATCGAGCGCCACGATGATCTCGTCGTTGATCATCGGGTCGTGGCGGGCATCGTCCTTGTAATCGATCACGATCAGGGGCGGGTCGAGCCGCTGCCCCTCCTCGAACGGGTAGTTCCGGACGAGCG
>DAEF01000049.1 GCA_002495225.1 Methanoregulaceae archaeon UBA288
ACCGCGCTGGACCTCTTCTCGGACCGGTCCACGCTCGGCAAGTTCACGGCCCGGACGAACCGGAAGGTCGTCGACGACTACGTCGAGCGCTGCCACGCCGAGATCGACATCCGGATCGTGCCGTCGGACAGGCCGCGCTTCGGGAGGGTGCCGCTCTGCGCCGACGTGGCCGAGGCGTCCGGGATCGCCCTGATCGGCTGCGACGCCGGTGTCAACGGGTCGGCCGTGCCCGCGCTCGAAGAGATCGGGCGCGAATGCCACCAGGCGCACGGCATCGCGACCCTGACCGAGGTCGTGGACCGGGTCTGCACGAAGATGGCGCTCCGGATGATCCAGGTGGCCGTCGACCGATCCCTCGTCCCCGAGAACGCCTCGATCGGCTTCACGGGCCGGGCGGCCATCTCCGGCAGGAAGCCCGAGTATATCCTCGAGGGGCTCGAGGCCATGTGCCTCTTCCCCGACGGTGCGAACGACCACCTGGTCTTCGTGGACGACGGACTGGCGCGGGGCGCGGCCCTGATGGGCCGGTGCATGCTCTCGCTCGGGAAGCCGAAGTTTCCGCTCGGCGGACGGCGTGGCGGACGGTGCATCATGGCTAAGAGGATCGCGTGCGGAAAGTAAGGAGAGAGCCATGACAGAGACAGAACTCTACGACGTGGTGATCCCCCCGGGGGTCCCGCAGAAGGTCATCAGGCAGATCGTCGAGCAGTTTCCGGGTGAGCTCGTCGAGTCCCGGCAGCGACTGCACTTCGCGAACATGGACGGGCTCGAGCGCGATCTGCTCGCGTTCCGGTCCGACCTCGCGACCGCGCAGGCGGTCGAGCAGTTCATCTACGACCAGTTGAAGGACTTTATCGGCGAGGAGTGACCTTCTCCTCGCACCGGACCAGGTAGTCCGCGAGCAGCACCGGGATAGGGGCGGTCATGCAGTGCCAGTTCGGGGTGCCGTTCACCTCGAGCACGGTAAAGCCGCCCGGCACGGGCAGGAGATCGACCCCCGCATAGTCCGCGCCGACGGCCCGCGCGGCCGCGACTGCGAGTCGGTCCATCTCGGGCGTCACCTCGACCGCCTCTCCCCGTCCGCCCTGGTGGATGTTGTGGGTCAGGTGGGGCGAGGTCCGGCGGATCGCGCCGACGGCCCTGTCCCCGATGACGAAGACCCGGTAGTCCTCGCTGTTCGGCACGTACTCCTGCAGGTAGAACGGCGGCTCGTCGAGGTCATCCGCGCTGTCGACGAGCCGGATCCCGTTGCCGTCAAAACCGTAGACGGGCTTGAAGACCGCCCGCCCGCCGTGGCGGGCGATGAACGCCTCGGCCTGTTCGCGCGTCCTGAGGAAGCCGGTCCCCGGTGACGGAAGCCCTGCACGGAGAAGGAGCGCGGTGGTCGCCACCTTTGAGGCGCACGTCGCGATGGCGTCGGGTGCGTTCACGACCCGGTTCGAGAGTGCGAGAGCCTGGAGGGCTTCGAACTGGTGCCCGTCCTGGCGGAGACCGCAGGCCCAGATCAGCGCCCCTTCGAGGTTGCAGTCGAAGGGGTCCACCCTGTCGAGGTCGAGGTCAGTCCAGGGTGCGCCCCGTGCGTCGAGCGCGGCGCAGACCTGCGTGGTCGAGTCGTCGCCGGGGGTATCGGTCGGTTTCCGTACGATCCGGATCATGCCTGGATCCGGGTCGACGCCCGGCCCCATCAACCTGTTGCAGGGCCGGCAGGTTCAAGCCGGACTGCGCGCACGCTGCTGCATGGAGTATTACGCTCGCCCCGAGGCGGGGCTCGAGCTTTCGCGCGTCAACGACGCGGTCGAGGCGGCATTTGCCGCGTTCGCGAGGGGCGAGACCGAGATGCCCCCGAAGGTCTACGTGACNNATTTCCGGACCATGCCCGCCTACATACCGGCACATGGTCTCGCCGGGGTCAAGATCGTGAACGTCCACCCCGACAACCCCGGGCGCGGGCTCGAGACGGTGATGGCCCTGATCATCCTCCTCGACCCGCCGACGGGGATGCCGTACGCGATCCTGAACGCCACCGGCCTGACCGATCTTCGCACCGGGGCAGCGGGCGCCGTCGCGGCCCGGCATCTCTGCCGCAGGCAGGACGGCGTTGAGATCGGGCTCGTGGGTGCGGGCAGGCAGGCTGAGACCCAGCTCGAGGCGACGGAGATCTGGCTCGGTATCGACCGGGTCCGGGTCTGGAGCAGGCGTGAAGCGAGTGCCGAGGCTTTCGCCCGAAAGTACTCCCGGTTCGATATCCGGGCGGGGTCTCTCGAACGGACAGCCGACTGCGACCTCCTGGTCACGACGACGCCCTCGCGTGTACCACTCGTGAAGGACGCCTGGGTCCGCGACGGGACCCACATCAACGCAATCGGCGCGGACGCGCCGGGCAAGCAGGAGCTCGACCCCGCGATCCTGCTCAGGGCTTCGGTCTTCGTCGACGATCCCCGGCAGGCCGTCCACTCCGGCGAGGTCAACGTTCCAATCGCGGCCCGCCTGTATTCGACCGATCGGATAGCGGGAACCCTCGGAGAGGTCGTGCTCGGCCGGAGAGGACGCCGATCAGACGACGAGGTGACGGTCTTCGACTCGACCGGCCTCGCGATCCAGGACCTTGCGATCGCCGGCGTGGCGCTCGAGGGACGGAGCCCCGGGGTCGCTCTGGAGTTCCCCTAGGTCGGCGTTCCGGGCGCGGGCTCGTCCGGCGCCGCCGGGGCGACGTCGGGCAGCGCGAACTTCCGCCAGACCTGCTCGCGGTAGACCGGTCCCGAGTTGTAGGTGCAGAACGGGATCAGGCGACCATCGGGAGTCGCGTAGTGGATGCAGCACCGCCGAACGCGGTCCGTGTCGTAGTTGTGGCAGTCCATGAAGTGCATGGTGCCGATGAAGAGCGCGTTCCAGTGGAAGTCGCGGAGCGAATCGAAGTTCTGCGAGATCAGGGCCTGCTTGATGAGACGCCAGATCTCGCCCGATTTGCCGGTATCGTCTTTCTTGAGCGAGCCGTGCAGATCCTTGAGCCCTTCGATCATGGCGCGGTACTTGTTGATGGAACCCCCCCGGGCGAGCGTGCCTCCCATCCGATCGATGGACTCGAAGAACCGGTCCACGTCGATGATCCGGTTCACGGGGGTGATGGTGCCGTCGGTGACAAAGGCGTACGTCGCAGCCCCACAGTGCTGGTGGGTCGAGAACGCAACGGCCGGTTGGCCCGTATAGGCCTCGACCAGGTGCGAGATCGGCACCACGCACGGGACGGGGTAGAAGTCGTCTTTCCGTAACACCCCGCCCGTCTGGGTTTCGATCGCGGCAGCCAGGTCCGGGATCGTGACCCGCTCCTTCTGCACGTCGTCCGCGCTCGCCGCGCCGGTGAACGCGACCGGCTGAAAGTTGACGCCGCGTACGACCTTGATCCGCCGCGCCGCGTACCGGATGATGTCGCCGACCTCGTGATCGTTGCGGCCATGGATCACGGTCGGGACGAGCACCACACCCATCCCGGCCGCCTCGCACCGGTCCAGCGCGCGCTCGTGGATTGCGATATGCGGGTTCGTCGCAGGCGTCACCCCGTCGAAGTGGAAGTACAGGGTCGAGAGGCCGGCAGCCTTCAGCGCCTCGACGTACCCCTCCTCCCTCGCGATCCGGACACCGTTCGTCGCTATCTGGACCTGCAAGAAGCCGAGCCCCTTGGCAGACCGGATCAGTTCGGGCAGGTCGTCACGCATGGTCGGTTCGCCACCCGAGAACTGGACGGCAGGCGCGGGAACAGGCCTCTGCGCCCGGACGAGTTCCATCATGCGGACGATCTCTTCGAAACTCGGCTCGTACACGTATCCGCAGGCGCGCGCATTGGCGAAACAGAAGTCGCAGTTGAGGTTGCACCGGTTCGTCACGTCGATGTTCGCAAGCAGCGTCCCCGAGAGGTGCTGGGAGCAGAGGCCGCACTCGTTGGGGCAGTTCACGGCCGGGACCACTCGCTGGGGGTTCTCAATCCCGTTCCCGTCGTGGGCGTAGGTCTCGAACCGCTCGAACATGGCGACATCGGACCAGTACAGCGAACGGATCCGACCGTGCTCCGGGCACTCGCGCTCGATCCAGACCCTGCCGTCCTGATCGTAGACCCGCGCTTCGAGGACACGCCCGCAGGACGGGCAGAGGCTCTTCGTTCTCTTATCCACCATCAGAATCCACCAGGCGCAACCGCTGGCGACCGCCCCGTCACGGGTGTAGTATCGGCCGGACGGGTCCGCCAGCGACGTTTTCTAGTAGTTTCTCTTACATTACTTTAATGCTTACACGTGGGATGGGGCACCCGTGACACTGGCCGATGCCTTCGCACCCGGAGCCATCGGTCTTGCCGCGCTGGCCGCGTGCTGGATCATGCTGCCGGCCTGGCTCCCGAACCCGGTGGCGGCCCTCTTCGGGGGGGGTCGACCCATCGACGGTGGGCGCGTGCTCCGCGACGGCTACCGCGTGCTGGGCAACGGCAAGACCTGGCGCGGTTTTGCTGCGGGCGTCCTCGCCGGGCTCGCTATCGGCGCGGTGCAGATCGCGGTACAGGGCCTTCCCGTGCCCGTGCCGCTCCCGGCGCAGACCCCGCTCACCGTGTCCGCGCTCGCGGTGGGGGCCCTCCTGGGGGACATGGGCAAGTCCTTCTTCAAGCGTCGGCTCGGCAAGGACCGGGGAGTGGCATGGCCGATCGTGGACCAGTTCGACCTCGTGGTCGGGGCGTTCGTCCTGCTCGCACTCGTCGACGCGGGCTGGATCGCGGCGAACGTCACGATCCCGGTCCTCGTCTTCATCGTCATCCTGACGCCGCTGCTGCACCGGATCATGAACCTGATCGGGTACGCGGCCGGGATCAAGGAGGAACCATGGTGAACGGAAATAGAATCGCTGACCGGTTGATCGAGGCCGGCGCCATCGAGTTTGGCGAATTCACGCTCGCATCGGGCGCGACGAGCCCGTATTACGTGGACATCAAGTCCGCCATGACCGACCCTGCCCTGCTCGCAGAGATCGCGCGCGCGATCGCCGAGCGCGAGCCGTTCGATGTCGTCGCGGGGGTCGCTGTCGGCGGTGTCCCGCTGGCGGTCGCGGTCTCGCTCGCGAGCGGACGGCCGTACGCGATCGTGCGGAGCGCCGCGAAGGATCACGGGCGGGCCGACCTGGTGATCGGAGACGTCGCCGGGCGCCGGGTCCTCCTTGTCGAGGACGTCACGACCTCGGGCGGATCGGCCCTCTACGGCGTCGACGAACTCAGGAAGGCGGGAGCGGAGATCGAGTGCGTGGTCACGGTCGTCGACCGCGAGGGCGGCGCGGAGGAGCGTCTCGCTGCGGCGGAGGCGCGCCTCGTGCCGCTCGTCCGGGCCCGGGAGCTGCTCGCCGGATAAAGACCGGCAACCGCTTATTTTGTGAACGCCTCAGTACTGGTGGACGTGCCTATGAAGTACCTGGTGGTGGGTGGCGGAGGACGGGAGCACGCGGTCGCGACCTCGCTCGCCCGGGATGACACGGCGGGGCTGGCGGCTGTCATGGCCACCCGGAACCCGGGGATCGCCCCGCTCGCCGACTGTGTCCTTATCGCGCCGGAGACCGATGTGCCGCGCGTGGTCCGGTTCGCAGTCGAATCGGGCGCTGACCTCGCCGTGATCGGTCCCGAGGCGCCTCTCGAGGCCGGTCTTGCCGATGCCCTCGTCGAAGCTGGGATCCCCGCGTTCGGCCCCACCCGGGCCGCCGCGCGGATCGAGACGGACAAGGCCTGGGCCCGGGCCCTGCTCACGCGGCACGGCATCCCCGGTTGCCCCGAGTACGGTCTCTTCACGGATCCCGACGAGGCCGTCCGGTTCATCAGCGAGCACCCCGGCGAGCTCGCGGTCAAGCCGGTCGGCCTGACCGGGGGCAAGGGCGTCCGGATCACGGGAGAGCAGGTGGACCGCGAGGGGGCCTGCGCCTACGTCCGCGAGCTCGGCGGGCCGGTCGTGGTCGAGGAACGGCTCGAGGGCGAGGAGTTCACGCTCCAGGCCTTCGTCGACGGGGCACACCTCGCCCCGATGCCGCTCGTGCAGGACCACAAGCGCGCGTTCGAGGGAGACCGCGGTCCAAACACGGGCGGCATGGGGTCGTACTCAATGCCGGACCACGGGCTGCCGTTCGTCACGGGCGAGGACCGGAAGGCCGCGCTCGGGATCATGGCGGCGGTCGTGCGGGCCATGGCCGACGAGGGGTCGCCGTTCTGCGGCGTCCTCTACGGCCAGTTCATGAACACGGCCGCGGGGCCGATGGTGATCGAGTTCAACGCCAGGTTCGGCGATCCCGAGGCGATGAACGTCCTCTCCCTGCTCGAGAGCGACCTCGGCGAAATCGCGTGGCGGTGCGTGGACAAACGCCTCTCGCCGTCCCTGGTCTCGTTCGAGAGGGAAGCCACGGTCTGCAAGTACGTCGTCCCCGAAGGCTACCCCGACGCGCCGGGACCGACCGCGCCGATCGGGCTTCCCCACCCGGGCCCTGCCCGGCTCTACTACGCGAACGTCGAGGAGCGGGACGGCCGGCTCTGGACCCTCCGGTCACGCACGCTCGCGTTCGTCGGGGCCGGATCCACGCTCGCCGAGGCCGAGGAAGTAGCCGAGCGGGGCGCCTCGTGCGTCACGGGCCCGGTCCGGCACCGTCGCGACATCGGTACGCGGGCCCTGCTCGAGCAGCGCTGCGCGCATATGAGGGAAATTCGATGAAAGACCTGATCTCTATCCTGGACGTCTCGGTCCCGGACCTCGAGCGGCTGATGGCCGACGCAGCCCGGCTCAAGGCCGAGCGGGCCGAGGGGTGCTGCCACCCGCTCCTCGTCGGCAAGAGCCTTGCGATGATCTTCGAGAAGCCGTCGACCCGGACACGGGTCTCGTTCGAGGTCGGGATGTACGAACTCGGCGGCCACGCGCTCCACCTGAACCAGGAGGACATGCAGCTGCGGCGGGGCGAAGCGGTCTCGGACACGGCGCGGGTCCTGTCGCGGTACGTCACGGGCGTGATGATCCGGGCGAACAGCCACGCGACGATCGAGGAGTTCGCGGCCCACGCGACCGTGCCCGTGATCAACGGGCTCTCGGACCGCGAACACCCGTGCCAGCTCCTGGCCGACATCTTCACCATTCGCGAGCGGTTCGGCCGGACCGACGGCCTAGTCGCGGCGTGGGTCGGGGACGGCAACAACGTCTGCAACTCCCTGATCCTCGCGGCAGGCCTGACCGGCATGGAGGTCCGCGTCGCCACGCCGGCCTCCTACGCCCCGGACCCGGCAATCGTGGCGCGGGGGCGGGCCGGGGGCGGACGGATCGTCTGCGCATCCACGCCCGAGGAGGCGGTGAGCGGCGCCGACGTGATCTTCACCGACACCTGGGTCTCGATGGGGGCAGAAGCCGAAGAGGCGGCACGACGCCAGGCGTTCGCCGGGTACCGCGTCGACAGCAGGCTCGTCGATCTCGCCGACGACGACGCGGTCGTGCTGCACTGTCTCCCGGCTCACCGGGGCGACGAGATAACGGACGACGTCCTGGACGGGCGGCGCTCGGCAGTCTGGGACGAGGCCGAGAACCGGCTCCACGTGCAGAAGGCCGTGCTCTCGACCCTCCTCTCGCCGTTCGACGAGCGCACGTTCCAGCAGATGCTGCTCGGCTGAGGTCTCTTCAGGGGAGCGGGCGGGGAGGCAGGGGGCCGAGCCCGTCCCGGACGCCCCGAAGAAGTGCGCCGGCCGACGGCCGGCTCAGGTACCTGACCAGGTACACCCCGAGGAGGAACCAGAGGCGGAAGCCGAAGAACCAGGCGAAAAACCGGGCCCTCTCGCCCCCGTTCGCGTACCGCCGCACGAACCAGAACTGGTTCCGGGTCAGGTAGTAGAGTTTGGTCGGGCTCCGTTTCGACGAGGCCGAGACCTTGTGCCAGAGCCGGGCCCCGGGGACATACACGGCCGTGTGCCCGGCCTGCCTGCCCCGCATGATCAGGTCGTTCTCCTCGAAGTATGCGAAGTATACCGGGTCCAGAAGGCCGATCTCCTCGAGCAGGGACGACCGGGCGAGCAGGCAGGAGCCTTCAACCCAGTCGACCTCCCGTTCAAGTTCGTGCTGGCCCTCGTCCACCTCGTTCTGCCCGATGTGCCGGGTCTGGCCGTGGACCAGGTCGAGCGACCCGCCCGCGAAGTTGATCACGTCGCGACGGCCCTCGTGGTCGTAGTAGTAGGTCTTGGGGCCGAAGAAGGCCGCTTCCGGGTGGCGCGCGGCAGCCCCGACGAACTCGTCGAGCAGGGACGGGTCGACGACGGTGTCGTTGTTCAGGAAGAGGCAGAACCCGGGCGAACGGGCTGCGAGCGCGAATCGCGTCCCCTGGTTGTTCGCCTCGGCAAACCCGAGGTTCTGGTCGTTCTCGATCAACACGAGCGAGCGGTCCGGGACCCGGGGGCCACTCCGGGCCCGGGACGCCGCATCGGACGCGGAAAGCCGCTCGAACGAAACCGGCTTCGAGCCCGGGTCGAACGCAAAGAACGGAGACTCGACCGGGAGAGTGCCGGCGCAGTAGCCCCCGATCTTCTCGATCGAGCCGTCCGCGGAACCGTTGTCGACGCAGACCACGAACCAGGCACCGTACCTGGAACGGAGCAGGGACTCGAGGCACTCGACCGTGTCCCGCCACCCGTTCCAGTTCACGAGGACGATTCCGATCGTGGGTTCCTCCGGCGCCGCCTCTCCGGTCATCTTCTTACCGTTTCGTGCCGATGGTTCATGTACCTGTCTGGTGATGCGCATGCGGACCGTGATCGTATACAAATCGCTCCACCACGGAAACACCAAAAAGATCGCCGAGGCGATGGCCGACGCCTGCAACGCCGACCTCGTCCAACTCGATGAGCGGAAAAATCCCGGGCTGCAGGGCTACGATCTTGTCGGGCTCGGCTCGGGGATCTACCAGTCGCGCCACCACCCGTCCCTCGTCGCGTTCGCAAAAAAGGCGCACTTTTCGGAGGGAGCCCGGGCGTTCCTCTTCTCGACGGCGGGCATTCCGGCCCTCGCCGGCCTCTGGCACCGGCCCCTCCGGGGAGCACTGGCACAGCAGGGGATCCCGATTGCCGGGGAGCTCTGCCTCCCGGGCTACGACACGTACGCGATCTTCGGCCTGGTGGGCGGGATCAACCGCGGGCGGCCGGGGGATCGGGAACTGGCCCGGGCGCGGGAGTTCGCGAGCTCCATGGTCACCGCTCAGGGCGCCGGCGCGCAGTCGTACACGAGCGAGAGGTAGCGGGCGAAGAAGATCAGGGTCGCGAGACCGATCACGACCCCTGCGATCCAGCCGATCACCGGGAGCCCCGAGAAGATCCCGATCGCCACGTACGCGATGCCGAGCACGGCCCAGGCCACGACAAGGGCGACGATGTAGTTGACCCAGCCGATCCTCCCGATGTGCTCGAGGATCGCCGAGACATTGAAGGCCTCCCGGAGATCGTCGTGCTGTGCGCACCGGACCAGGGCGAGGGACGAGACGAGGCCGACCACGACCCAGGCGATCAGGGCCAGGAGAACGGCGAGACCGAGGGTCGCGAGGGCCGAGAAGAGAGCGGCCATGTCCTGGGACTGGCCGCTCGCGAGGATCCCGGCGACACCGATTCCGCCGAAGATAACGAGCACGGCGAGGACGGGCACGAGGTACACGATCGAGACCACGAGAAGGCGCACGCCCGAGAGCACGAGGTCGACCGGCCTCTCGAGGTCCGGCGGACGGATGGGATGGCGATAGACCTGGTAGACATACCCCTCGAGCACGAGCGCGGCCACGAGGGAGACCGCGACCAGCATCGCGACGGCGGCGTAGCGAAGCACGCCCTCGAGGGCGATCACGAACGGCAGAGCCGAGATCGAGAGGGTCATGAGGGCATAGAGGACGACGATCGAGGCCCCGCGCAGGAGGTCCTCCGTGAGCGCGGCCCGGGTGAAATCGGCAGAGTCCGCGAGCAGGATCCCAAAGTCCATCGGTCCGTCTCCTGTTAGATCAGGTATGATCTGAGCCGGTTTATTTATACCCGTGTTCCGAACCGGATGAAAAGACATATGCCCTGCAAGGATTCATAACAGGACGACGCCGTGTGGCGCACGAGGAGAGAGATGGTGCTCATCAACGACGAGATGCGGGCGGTCTTCGAGAAGGTCAAGGTCTTCTCGGTCGCGACCGCGACCCGGGACGGGACCCCGAACGTGGCCCCGATCGCGACCGTCCAATTCCAGGGAAACGACGAGGTCTGGCTCGGAGACAACTACATGAAGAAGACGCTCGCGAACGCCCGTGACAACCCGAAGATGGCGATCTTCGGCTGGGACCCGGACGCGAAAAAGTGCTACCAGCTCAAGGGCCAGGTCGAGATCCGGACCGAGGGAGCCGAGTACGAGCAGATGAGGGCGAAGATGAAGGCGAAGAACGAGGCCTACCCGGCCAAGTCCCTCCTGATCCTCAGGGTCGAAGAGGTCTACTCCTGCACACCGGGTGCCGGGGCAGGGGACCGGATCGCCTGATCACGCACACTTTTTAGTGCCGGAAGTGCCGGACACCGGTGAAGACCATCGCGACCCCGAGCCGGTCGGCCGCCTCGATCACCTCGCCGTCGCGGATGGAGCCCCCGGGCTGGACCAGCGCGGTCGCGCCGGCGGCCGCGGCAACCTCGAGCGTGTCCGGGAACGGCAGGAATGCGTCGGAGGCGACAACCGATCCCGTGAGCGGGTGCCGTGCCTTTTCGATCGCGATCCGTGCGGAGTCCACCCGGCTCATCTGGCCGGCTCCGATCCCGAGGGCCTGCCGGCCGTTCGCGAAGACGATCGCATTCGACTTCGTGTGGGCCGCGACCTTCAGGCCGAAGCGGAGCGCGGCTTCCTCGTCCGGCGTCGGGGCACGCTTCGTGGCGACCCGCCAGCCTTCCGCGTACGCCGGGGTCCGCTGGACGAGAAGGCCGCCGTCGATGGACCGGACCTCGTCGCCCCCGGCGCACGGGCCGATCCGCACGACGCGCAGGTTCGTCTTCGGTTGGAGGAGCGCGAGCGCATCGTCCGAGAAGTCCGGGGCCGCGAGCACCTCCACGAAGGTCGAGACGATCTCGGTTGCGACCGCACTATCGACCGGCCGGTTCAGCGCGACCACGCCGCCGTAGGCCGAGACCGGGTCGACCTCGCGCGCCCGGACGTACGCCTCGACCGGGCTGTCGCCGAGCGCCGCGCCGCACGGGTTGTTGTGCTTGACGACGACGGCAGCGCAGTTGTCGAACTCCCGGACCAGGCGGACGGCCGCGTCGAGATCGAGGTAGTTGTTGTAGCTCATCTCGCGCCCCTGCAGGGGCACTGAGCCCGCGATCCCGGCATCGCCGTAGACCGCTGCCTGCTGGTGAGGGTTTTCGCCGTACCGGAGCGGGCGGCCGTTCGACCACTCCCGCGCGTACACCGCCGGGAGACCGCCGTCGGGCGCGTGGAGGTAGTTGCTGATGGCCGCGTCGTACGCGGCCGTCCGGGCGAACGCGGCGCGCGCGAGCGCGAGCCGCTCGTCGTCCGAAAAGCCACCGCGTTCGAGGGCCTCGAGGACCAGCGGGTACTGGGACGGGTCGATGACCACAGCGACGTCGTGGAAGTTCTTCGAGGCGGCACGGATCATCGCGGGGCCGCCGATGTCGATGAACTCGACGAGTTCGGGAAGGGGCAGGTCGCGTTCGCGCATCGCCTCGAACGGGTAGAGGTTCACGACCAGGAGATCGATCGGTTCGATCCCGTGCTCGGCCATGACCGCGTCGTCGATCCCCCGCCGGCCGAGAAGCCCGCCGTGAACGCGGGGGTGAAGGGTCTTGACCCGCCCACCCATCATCTCGGGCGAGCCGGTGTACTCCGAGACCTCGGTGAAGGGGATGCCCGCGGTTGCGAGCGCGGTTCCGGTTCCGCCGGAGGAGAGGAGACGGTACCCGTGCCCGGCAAGGGCCTGTGCAAGCTCCACGAGGCCGGTCTTGTCCCAGACCGAGAGTAGTGCAGAGGACATGCTCCACCTGTATATCTGCCCTCGGTAATAGGATGATCGACCGCCGGTGCAGGTCCGGGCCGGAACTGGGAAATAACGGGCTATCGGGCGTCGATTTGCCATCAGCCGGTGCTCCGCCGCGATGGAGGTGATACTCGAAGACAATGAATATATAGAACTACAATACAACATAATCCCGGACCACGTATGACGACCGAGGAGGAGGTAGCCGAATTGAGCCCGGCAGAGCCGGATTCCGGGGAATCGCCGCTCGATGAGGTCGCCGCGCTCCGGTCGGCCCACGCGGAGCTGAACGACCGGTTTCTGCGGCTCGCCGCTGACTTCGAGAACTACAGGAAACGTGCGGCAAAAGACCAGGCGAGCCGGGTCGAGGCCGCCGTCGAACAGGTGATCTGCGACATGCTCGAGGTCTACGACAACCTGGAGCGGGCCGAACAGGCCGACGACGATGCGCTCCGCACGGGCCTCGCCCAGATCCGGAAGCTCTTCGGAACCGTCCTCAAGCGGCGCGGCGTGACGCCGATTGCCTGTCTGAACGAGCAGTTCGACCCGTCACTCCACGAGGCGATCGCGGCCGTTCCGTCCGAGGCGGCGGAGGGGACCGTGATCGACGAGGTGACCAGGGGCTACTGCATGAACGGCCGGGTCATCCGGTATGCGAAAGTCGCAGTCTCACAGAACAAGGAGTAACCAGAATGGCAACGGAGAAAGTGATCGGAATCGATCTCGGGACCACGAACTCGTGCATGGCGATCATGGAGGGCGGCCAGCCCGTCGTGATCCCGAACGCGGAAGGGGCGCGCACAACGCCGTCCGTGGTCGCGTTCACGAAGGAGGGCGAGCGGCTCGTGGGCTCGCTCGCGAAGCGGCAGGCTGTGACGAATCCGCAGAGGACGGTCTCGTCGATCAAGCGGCGGATGGGGACCTCGGACAAGGTCCAGATCGACGACAAGTCGTACACGCCGCAGGAGATCTCCGCGATGATCCTGCAGAAGCTCAAGCG
>DAEF01000176.1 GCA_002495225.1 Methanoregulaceae archaeon UBA288
ACAACACCGACCAGGGCGAGGTCGTCGCCGGCCAGTCCCAGCCGAAGTTCGGCGGCGGACGCGTCATCCGGCCGATCTACCTGCTGATCGACGGCAGGGCCACCAAGGAGTTCGACGGGCACCTCTTCCCGACCGACTCGATCGCGATCGAGGCCGCCCACCAGTACCTCCGCGAGACCGTCCCGAACCTGGACCACGATTCCGGCCTGATCGTCGACTGCCGCCTCGGCGTCGGCTCGACCGACCTGCAGGACGTCTTCCGCCCATGCAACTCCAGGATCCCCCGCGCGAACGACACCTCGTTCGGCGTCGGGCACGCCCCCTTCTCCGAGACCGAGACCCTGGTCCGCGAGGTCTCGCGGTTCATCGACGACGACCTCTCCAAGCGGAGGCCGATGATCGGCCAGGACGTCAAGGTCATGGGCCTGCGCGACGGCGACCGGATCCGGCTCACCATCGGCTGCGCCATGGTCGACCGGTACTGCCCGAGCCTCGCCGAGTACATGGACACCAAGGTGTTCATGCAGGACGAGATCGAGGCCCTCTGCCGGAAGTACACGGCCCGGAAGGTCGACGTCGACGTCAACACGGCCGACGACCTGGACAGCGGCTCAATCTTTTTGACCGTGACCGGGACCTCGGCCGAGATGGGCGACGACGGCTCGGTCGGCCGCGGGAACCGCGCGAACGGGCTGATCACGCCGAACCGGCNNGGCAAGAACCCGATCAACCACATCGGCAAGATCTACAACATCCTCGCGCCCCAGATCGCCCAGGCGTGCGTGGACGAGGTCGAGGGGCTCGAGGAGTGCTACGTCCGCCTCCTCTCGCAGATCGGCACGCCGATCGACCACCCGCTCGTCGCGTCCGTCCAGGTGCTGCCCAGAGCCGGCGTCGACTTCGTCCGGGCCCAGCGGGCCATCGAGGAGGTCGTGGACGCCCGGCTCGCGGATGTCACCTGCGTCACGGAGAAGGTGATCCGTGGAGAGCTCTCGACCTTCTGAGCGGGTCCGGCTCGCGGTCCCGAACAAGGGACGGATCGCCGAGCCGATCACGGACCTGCTCGAGCGGAGCGGGCTGCACGTCGCGGGGAGCGGGGAGCGGCGGCTGATCGCGAAGACGATCGACCCCGACGTCGAGCTCCTCTATGCCCGGCCGATCGACATCCCGGCCTACGTCGCGAACGGCGCCGCGGACCTCGGGATCACCGGCCTGGACATGGTCGAAGAGCGCGGGGCCGCGGTCGAGGACCTGCTCGACCTCCGCTTCGGCGAGGCCACCCTGGTGCTCGCCGTGCTCGAGGAGTCGGCCGTGACCGACCCGGCCCAGCTCGCCGGGCTCCGCATCGCGACCGAGTTCCCGAACCTGGCGACCCGGTACTTCGCCGGGCGGGGGATCCCGGTCTCGCTCGTCCCGGTGGCCGGCGCCTGCGAGCTCGCCCCCCACCTGGGGATCGCGGACGCGATCGTGGACCTCTCGAGCTCGGGCACGACCCTCCGGACGAACCGGCTCCGGGTGGTGGCCGAGGTCCTCCGGTCCTCCACGCGGCTGATCGGCAACCCGGCCGCGGTCGAGGCGAAGGCGCGGAAGATCGACGAGCTCGTGATGGCGCTCGAGAGCGTGGTCCGGGCGAAGGGGCAGTGCTACCTGATGATGAACGTGGACCGCGCCCGGCTTGCCGAGGTCGAGGAGGTCCTCCCGGGCCTCGGCGGCCCGACCGTGATGCCGGTCGCGTCCCACGACGACCGGGTCGCGGTCCACGCGGTCGTGGCCGAGAGCGAGGTCTACGGGCTCATCCCGCGCCTGAAGCGGGCCGGCGCGAAGGACATCCTGGTGATGTCCATCGAGCGTATGATCCGGTGAGCGTCTCCGGGCGGCCGAACGAGCCGCCACCATTTTTCCCGGATCGGAACAGGTCCGGCCGCACGCACCGTGATCTCGTCACCCCGATGCTGCGGATCGCGCTTCTGAAACCGATCGGCCACCGGAGCGGCGAGCGCGATCCTCAGCTCACTGCCTTCGCCACGAGCTCGCCGATCCGGGCTTCTGCCTCGGCAGTCAGCTCCGTCAGCGCATAGGCGACGGGCCAGATCACGCCCTCGTCGAGGTGCGCCTCCTCGTTGAAGCCGAGGGTCATGTACCGCTCCTGAGCCGCGCCGCGAAAGAAGCAGACGACTTTGCCGTCCCGGGCGTACGCCGGCATCCCGTACCAGAGTCTCGGCGAGAGGACGGGCGCCCTCTCCCTGACGAGGGCATGGAGCCGCCCGCCCATGGCGCGGTACGGTTCCGGCAGCTCGGCGATCCTGGCGAGCACGGCACGCTCCCCGTCCGCGCCCGGGCCGGGCTCCGGGTGATCGAGAGGCGGTGTCTTCATGCGGTGCCAGTCGGCGCAACGGGATGAATAGGGTTGCGGTTCTCCGGCGAGACTCCAGCCCTGAACGATCGGGTTCGACCCGGCACGGCAGGGAGATGGTTCCTGGACTGGACGACCCGGCGAGATCCCCGGGATTCGTCGCCCAACCCGCGGCGGCGTACCCGGACAGGTGACCGGGAGGGCATATCGCGGTTCATTAGCCGGCTGCGGGGCCGTGATCAAGCGCGGAAGACGGCTCCGCGACCGGAGCGGAGGAGCCCTGCTCCGGTTCTCCGCCCCGGACGGCGCCGACCAGGGTGGCGAGCTTCGCGGCATCGCCGAGCTCTTTTCTCGTGAATGAGAACTCCCCGACCACGTCGACGCCCCGTGCGGCGAGCGCCGCGCGAAGCACGGGGAGGGTCTCGCCGGGCGAGTAGGCGCAGGTGGCGAAGAGCACGGCGCTCTTTCCCCGGGTGCCCTGAAGGGCGGCGACGGCGCCGTTGATCGCCGGGGTCGGGCGACCCGCCCAGACCGGGGTGCCGATCACGACGCGGTCGTATGCCGAGACGTCGATCACGGCGGGTTCGGTCGCGTCGACCTCCCCGTTGCCGGCGCGGCGAGCCCCGCGGGAGTACACCGAGATCAGCCCGTAGGGTGTCTGCGGCCTGACCTCGGCGAGGTCGCCGCCGCTCGCATCGCGCACCCGCTCGGCAAGGACACGCGTGCGCCCCGAGTGGGAGTGATAGACGATGATGGTCCGCATGACCCTGATCGGAGCTGCTGAGCGGATAACCTGATCGATTTGAAACGGTCGTGGAGGTGGACCGGACCCGTGCACGAGGCGGTTCGTGCGGAGCGCCAGGAGCGAGGGCGCGTCGTTCTCCCGCGCTGCCGGGTCGGTCACCAGTGCCGGGCTGCGGGCCGGCGTTTTGCGCGGGCTCGACCTTCGTCGTCACCCTGCCGGGGGGAGCGACCCCACCCGGAGGCGATCGGGGAAGTCGCGCCCGTTTCCATCTCCAGCCGCGCCGTCCAGTCTGAGAACGCATATATACCCTGAACACGACCGGGTGCTCTCATGGCACGGGGTCCCCGCCCGAAATGGACAGGATAAAAAAGGCCCCGTGTCATCGCCCGGGCGCTCCATGCCCCCACGGACATGCGTGGGGGATGTGGACCGACCCGGTCCCCGATGGAGGTACAGCGCATGAAATACGTGGACGGATTTGTCATCGTTCTCCCGGAGGAGAACCTGCCGGCGTACCGGGAGATGGCGGAGGAGGGCGCTAGGATCTGGAAGCAGCACGGCGCGCTCGAGTACTACGAGTGCGTCGGCGACGACCTGAACCCGGAGCTGGCCGGCATCACCTTCCCGGAGATGGCGAGGGCCGGACCCGGGGAGACGATCGTCCTCTCATTCATCGTCTTCGCGTCCCGGGAACACCGCGACGAGGTGAACGCAAAGGTCATGAAAGACCCGTACATGAACGATCCCGCGCGCATGGACAGGCCGATGCCGTTCGAGATGAAGAGGATGGCCTACGGGGGGTTCTCGGTCATCGTCGAGGCCTGACGGGCCACCAGGGTCCGTCACCGCGGCAGGAGCGCCGGGGTCACGGCCGTCGTGCCCCCGCACCGCCAGGCCCGGCGGGGCCGGCTCTCCTCTGCATCCCGGGGTATTTCTCGGGGATCGATCTGGCCGCGGTCAGGAAGACGGTCGCCGAGGTGCACGGTCCGGCTCCAACCCCACCGGGCTCGAGCTCGACCGTCGTCATCACCCCTGCCGGCCGTCGTGCCCCCGCTCGCGTCCCCGGTGCAAAGGGCATGCTTGTTATGTCCATAGCGCCAATGATCCGCTGATTCTCATGGAGGTCCTTCCGGCAGTCGACGTGATGGGCGGCGAGTGCGTCCAGCTCGTGCAGGGCGAGCGGAACCGGGCGACCGGGTACGGCGACCCGCTCGCCTGCGCCCGGCGCTGGATCGACGAGGGGGCCCGCCGGCTCCACGTGATCAATCTGGACGGCGCGTTCGGCGAGGCCCGGGCGAACGCGGAGACGGTCCGCCGGCTCGTGGCCGAGACCGGGGTCGCGGTCGAGCTCGGCGGCGGGATCCGGTCTCTCCAGGACGCGACAGGCTGGCTCGACGCGGGCGTGGACCGGGTCATCCTCGGGACACACGCGGTCGAGCACCCGGACGCGGTCCGCTGGCTCTCGCGGGAGTACGGCTCCGAGCGGGTGATGGCCGGCGTGGACGCCCGCGGGAGCGAGATCGCGATCGCGGGCTGGCGGGAGACGCGCGGCAATTACCTCCGGTGGGCCGAGGTCTTCGTCGAGCAGGGCGCGGGCTCGCTCCTGTACACGAACGTCGCGGTCGAGGGGCTGCAGCAGGGGATCGACCCGGCCCCGGTCCGCGCCCTGATCGAGACCGTCCCGGTCCCGGTCGTGGTCGCGGGCGGGGTCACGACCGTCGAGGACGTCCGGGCCCTCCGCGACCTCGGCGCGGCCGGCGCCGTGCTCGGCTCGGCCCTCTACGCCGGGCGGATCACCCTCGCCGGCGCCCTGGAGGCGGCCGCATGAGGCGGGCCGAGCTCAGGCGCGAGACGACCGAGACCACGATCGCGCTCGACCTCGACCTGGACGGGACGGGGAAGGCCGACGTCGCGACGGGGATCGCCTTCTTCGACCACATGCTGAACGCCTTCGCCCGGCACGGCCGGTTCGACCTTGCGATCAGGGCCGAGGGGGACCTCGCCGTGGACGCTCACCACACGGTCGAGGACGTCGGGATCGTGCTCGGCACGGTGCTCAAGCAGGCCCTCGGCGAGGGGCGGGGGATCCGGCGGTTCGGCTTCGCGGCCGTGCCCATGGACGAGGCCCTGGCCGAAGCGGCCATCGACTGCGGGGGCCGGGCCTACCTGGTCTTCGACGCGCAGTTCTCGGGCCACACGGTCGGCGGCATGGACACAAGCCTCGTCGGCCACTTCCTCGAGTCCGTCTGCCAGCACGCGGGCGTCACGCTCCACGTCCGGGCGTACGGGCGGAACAACCACCACATCACCGAGGCCGTCTTCAAGGCGTTCGGCGTCGCGCTGCGGAGCGCCGTGGCGCGCGAGCCCGGCGACGAGAGCGTCCCGTCGACGAAGGGCGTCCTCTGAAAAAGGGGGTGGGGTTACGCGGACTTGGCCGCGAGCTCGACATCCTCTTCCTTGATGGTCTTCCGGCCCGCGTGCTGCGCGAGGCGGTTGGCCTCCTTGGTCAGGCTGCCGATGTACTCTTCGGCCTTCGAGACGATGGCGGCGGCCGCGTCGGACCCGACGCGTTCCGCTCCGCTCTTCTTAGCAATACGAACAACTGCAGCAATCGGTAAATCAGCCATGGTGCTGTTCAACCTCAGAGAAGAGATCCGTTACGAGACATTTAAATATTTCGAGTTTATCCCGAGAATCGCGCTCAGATCCTGTATTGGCGGAGATTTTCAGGTGTTTACTGCGATCACGCGGCAATTTGGACGGCGACGAGAACAAACGCTATTACAGGCCTCTTTGACGGTTCCGCGCCCGTTTAGCGGTTCGTTCGGACTGCTGCGAGCGCCGCGGCGAGCCTGAGAGGGAGGGCGTACTCGCGCGAAGCGCGCGAAGTATCGATAAAGACGGGCCCGATGTTGGTTACGGGCGCTCCGTGCGCGTTTCCACCCCCGAGGTAGACGAGGGTCCGGAAGACCAGGTTGCCCGCGATCCCGTCGGGGGCGATCACGAGCCCGCACTGCTCGACCGCCTCCTCGATCAGGATCTCGCAGTGGATCCCGTCCCCGAGCCGGGCCGCGAGCTCGGCGTCGGCCATGGACCGGTCCACGGCCGGGTGGCGACCGAGGTCCCCGAGCCGCCCGCCGGAGAGGACGCCGACGCCGGGGGGGAGGTCGAGGCGACGGGCGAGTTCGCGTCCGCGCTCGATCATGCCCACCTTCTCGGCCACGGTCCACCCCTCGTCCACGCCGACGGGCGCGAGGAGGAAGCGGCGTCCGTCCGCGCACTCGAGGAGCGCGACCCGCTCGAGCCGGTCGACGCCGGTCGCGCGGCGGAGGAGGGCGAGAGTCCGGTTCGCGGGCAGCGTCCCCCGGACGGCCGCGTCTATCCGCTCCTCGACCAGGTCGTCGACCAGGGCCGCGGACGGGTCGTCGGACGCCGAGCAGGACGGCCCGCCGGCGTCGGCCGCGTCCGGGGTGCAGTAGAAGCGGACGAGCACCCCCGGGTCGAGGGCCCCGGCGCCCCGGCGCATCAGGGGCAGGTCCTCTGCCGACGCGACCCCGATCCCGACGATCACGACTCCCCGTCCCGGCACGGCGCGATACGCGTGATCCCGTTGGCGGCGAAGTCGAAGACCGTCGCCTCGCCGTCGGGCCCGGAGAGCACGAGCCGCCGCGAACCGTCGACCGTGCCGATCTCGGCCGCGGCCATTCCGACCGCCTCGAACCGGCGGCAGACCTCGGCTGCGTTCTCGGGCCGGACGGTCAGGACGAAGCTCATGCCCGGGTACATGCGGAGCCAGTGGTCGAACGTGATCCCGTGGGCGTCGAGGTCGGGGACTGGGATGCGGTCCACGTCGATGACGGCCCCGCAGCCCGAGACCTCGAGGAGCATGCCGAGCGAGCCGATCAGGCCCGGGTTCGAGACGTCCTTGCCGGCCGTCACGAGCCCGTCCTCTGCCAGCTTTTGCATGCAGGCGATCTGGGCCCGGACCACCGCTGCCGGCTTCATGGTGACCGAGTCCCAGTTCAGGATGCAGGACGGGTGGACGCGCCCGTCAAGGTCGACGGCCGCGATCACGCTGTCGCCCGGTTTTGCCGTGTGGCTGTAGATGACCGCGTCGAGCCGGGCCGCGCCGAGGATGGCGACGTCGATCACCGAGTAGGGCGTATCGGGGTGGAGGTGGCCGCCGACGATCGGCACGCCGAACTGGATCGAGGCCTCCCGCATCCCCGCGAGCACCTGGTCGCAGATCGCGCGGTCGGCGATCGAGAAGACGTCGACCATGGCCAGCGGCCGCCCGCCCATGGCCGCGATGTCGTGGATGTTGACCAGGACGGCACAGTACCCGGCCCAGTACGGGTCGGCCTCCATCAGGCGGGACCAGATCCCGTCGGCCGCGAGCAGCAGGGCCTGGTCGCCGTGCCGGATCACGGCCGCGTCCTCGCCGAAGTCGGCCAGGACATCCGGCGCGTCCATCGCGAAGGCCTGGACCAGTTCGCCGATGGCGTGTTTTCGTCGAACCCCCTCGTATCCACGGATACGGTCTGCGATGAGCGCTGTCGGCTGCGATCTCTCCACGGCGTGCGACCTTCCTTTCTTATCGATTCGTGCCTCATCGCTGATAATTTATTTGATGTGCCGGCCGATCAGTAAAGCATGGACTGGACCGAGCGGTACCGGCCGCAGCGGGTCGGCGACCTGGTCGGCAACGGCGTCGCCGTCCGGCAGATGGTCGAGTGGGCCAGGAGCTGGCAGCCCGGCGACCGCCCGCTCCTGCTCTACGGCAAGCCCGGCACGGGCAAGACGTCGGCCGCATACGCGCTCGCCCGCGAGATGGACTGGGAGACGGTCGAGCTGAACGCCTCGGACCAGCGGACGCGGGCCGCGATCGAGCGCGTGGCCGGGCAGTCGGCCGTGACCGGCAGCCTCTTCGGGACCGGGCGGCGCCTGATTTTGCTCGACGAGGCCGACAGCCTGCACGGGACCGCGGACCGGGGCGGGGCGAAGGCGATGGTGGATCTGATCAGGACCGCCCGGCAGCCGGTGATCCTGATCGCGAACGACCTCTACGGCATCGCGGGCGAGATCCGCTCGCGGACCGAGCCCGTCCAGTTCCGGGCGCTCCAGGCCCGCTCGATCGTGCCGCGCCTCCGCCTGATCTGCCACGAGGAGGGGGTCGCCTGCGACGACGAGACCCTCCGCGTCGTGGCCGAGAGCGCGAACGGGGACATGCGCGCCGCCGTCACCATGCTCCAGGCCGCGGCCATCGGCGAGTCCGCGATCGACCAGGGTTCGGTCCGGACCTCGCAGAAAGACGAGCGCTCGTCCATCTTCGAGCTGGTGGGCGCGGTCCTCCGCGGCCGGCCGGACGAGGAGCTGATGGCCCTCGCGTGGGAGGTCGACGACAAGCCCGACGCGATCGTCCAGTGGCTCGAGGGGTCGCTCGGGCAGCTGTCGCCCCCGGCGCGGTGCGAGGCCTACCCCGCGCTCGCGGCCGCCGACCTCGCCCTCGCCCGGACGTACCGGCGGCAACACTACACGCTCTGGCGGTACGCGACCGCGCTCGCGGTCCTGGGGACGGCCCGCGCGGCGAACGGGGCCGGGGTCCGCTCCCGCCTCTCCCCCCCGGCCCGCTGGGGCCGGATGGCGCAGGCGCGGCGGCGGAAGGCGACCCGGACGTCGCTGATGCGGAAGCTCGGGGCCTGGATGGGCGTCTCGCGGGCCGAGCTCCGCGAGTACTACCTGGAGGCGGCTCGGTCGCTCGTCGCTGATGACCCCGAGCCGCTCGCGCGGGCGCTCGACCTCGACGCGGACGAGCTCGCCCTGTTGACCGGCGACCGCGAGCGCTCGGCCGAGATCGCGACGCGGCTCGGAAAGGAGCGGCGCGAGCTCGAGAGGGCCGAGAAGCCGAAGAAGCGGCGGGCGAAAGAGAGAGAGGCCCCGGCGCCGCGCCCCGAGGGCGAGGCCCGGTCCCAGTCAACCCTCTTCTGAAGGAGCGCGGTAGTACCGGTGGAGGACCACGTTGCCGGCCGCGACCCGCTCGCCGCCGTCGAGGTGGATCTCGTTGCCGAGGTGGTAGACCAGGAGGTCGCAGGCGCAGGCCCGGGCCAGCGCCACCAGGGGCGGGACCATCTCGACCCCGGGCCGGACCGCGTAGATGACCTCTGCGCCGCGGTAGAGGGCGAGGTCCGGGGCGAAGACGTCGTCGCGCGCGAACGGGACGGCCCCCGTCTCGCAGGGCCGGACGTCGACGGCCCGGACGCGGCAGCCGGCCGCCCGCGCCGTCTCGGCCGCCGTCGTGTTCCGGCCGATGCCGACCTCGACCGCGTCCCGGTAGTGCGCGCCGATGTAGGCCCCGACCGCGCGCTCGATCTGTTTAATGGAGTGGCCCGTCACACTGATACTATGCGTTTCGCCCTCTATTGGGATCACCGCTCGCCGCAGGGGCTCCAGCGCCCGGTCCAGCGGCTGATCGAGGGGATCCTCGGCGCGGAGGGCGGCGTCATCGAGCCGAACGGGCTGCTCCTGACCGGGTTCGACCTGCTCAGGCGGCAGTACAGCGCGCCCTCGCTCCTGACCTGCCTCGAGGCCGCCCGGCGTCGCCGGGGCTGGGAGGACCCGGTCCTGCTCGTCGTGCCCGACGACCTCTTTGCGCCGGACGAGGAGTACGTCTTCGGCCTCGCCCGGCCCGAGCGTGGGACGGCCGTGGTCTCGACGGCACGGCTGCACAACCACTATTACGGCCGTCCCGCGTCCGAGGACGACCTGGTGGACCGGGTCGCGAAGGAGGGGGCGCACGAGGTCGGCCACCTCCTCGGGCTCGAGCACTGCGCCGAGCGCGAGTGCGTGATGTACGCGCCCCGCTCGCTCGACGAGCTCGACCGCAAGCGAAAGATGCTCTGCCCCGCCTGCGCCGCCCGGCTCCAGGGCACCTGAACCCGGGCCCGCATCCTGCGGCCATCGATCCCGGGGAGCGCGGGTTCGCGGCGACGCGCGCGTCGGGAAAGGATAAGGGCACGGGGAACGGATAGTGCGGCATGGCTGCCTCGCAGGGGATGTACCTTGCCTACTTCTTCCAGGCGCTGATCGCGGCAAACGGGGTCTACGCCTTCTTCACGGGGCGGTACGGCGAGATGTTCACGGCCTTCTTCATGTTCGGCCTGACCGTGGTGCCCTACTGGGCCGCGGAACGGCTCGATATCCGGTTCCCCTGGTTCGTCTTCTTCCTGATCTCCCTCGCCCTCTGGATCCACACCGCGGGTTACATCCAGGGCTGGTACGTCACGCTCTACCCGTACTATGACAAGCTGGCGCACCTGGTCTCGGGGATCTCCGTGGCCCTGATCGGCTTCCTCGGCGTGATCTTTCTCGAACGGTACTGGGGCATGCGCCTCACACCGCTCTTCGTGGCCGGTTTCACCGTGATCTTCGGCCTGGCCCTCGGCGCTCTCTGGGAGATCTACGAGTTCCTGGTGGACATGGTCTTCGGCGGTTCGCTGAACGGGCCGATGCAGAACGACCTCGGTGACACCATGCTCGACATGATCTTCGTGCTGGTCGGCTCGGCGGCGGTGGCGGTGGTGGGGATTGCCTACTTCCACAACCACCACAAGAGCGAGCTCGCCGACGCGATCACCGGGGAGGCCCGCGATCCGGACTCGGTGCTCTGAAAACCGGGCGTCCATGGACATCTGCCGGATCACGAAAAAGGAGGAGTTCCTCGCGGCCCTCGCGACCGAGATGCGGGCCGAACAGGCGGCGATCCTGGAAGCGGCGGCGCTCGACCGCCCGGCGCCGGGCCCGGCAGCTGCCGTCCTGGCGGTTGCCCTGCCGGCCGTCTGCATCGCCGTCCTTCCCCGGGAAGCATATCTATGGGTCGCTGCGGTCCTGCTCTTCGAGCTGGCCTACCCGGTTCTCCACGCCCTGCCCGCGCTCCTCTGGCGGCGGCCGGCCGGCGAGCACGCCTACCTCCGGACCCTCCGGGAGCTCGGGCTGCTCGAGCCGGGCCGGAAGCTCGGGTACCTCGCCGGAAACGCGTTCGTGATCAACGCCCGGGCAGTCGCGCCGGCGTTCGCCTGGTGCTCGTTCGTCAACCTGCTCGTCGCGCTCGCCTGGCTCGGCGGCGGACCGCCCGCCCGCGGGCTCGGGCTGGTGATCGCGGTCCAGTCCGCCGGGGCGCTGGGCTACTGCCTCGCCATCTGGCGCCTGACCCCCGGCGTGGGACGCCTCCGGGAGCGGGCGGCTGCCGTCCGCGATCGGCTCGCTGCCCACCGCGCGATCGGCTGGTCGGTGCTCTTCCTGCTGAGCATCCCGGTCGCGTTCGCGGCCGTTGCGCTCCTCTGGACCCTGGTCCTGCCCGGGCTTCCCCTTCTCCGCGTGCTGGCCGTGGGCGGCGTCACCCCCCTGGTCCAGACGCTCGAGTTTGCCGCCCTGTTCGGGGGGCTCTACGCGGTCACGCGCACGGTCCACAGCGCGGAGAGCCGCCAACTGGCACAGCAGGTGGCCACAGCCGCCGTCCGGTTCATCGACACCGGGCTCCTCCCCCGCCTCGGGGGCGGGGGCGCGCCGTCCGTCGTGGACTGCGAGGAGTTCCGTGTCCTCGCGACGGGCCTGCTCGAGGCGCGGGTCTACCGGGTCGAGCGATCGGCGCCGGGCGGCCGGCTGCCGGTCTACACGGTCTCGCCGGACCTCGCGCTCGTCTCCGACCCCGAGACGCTGGCGGCGCTCCGCGGCCACCTGGACCTCGAGCCGGGGGCGTGACGTGGACGATGGGCTCGCAGGGCGGGAAACGGGGATTCGCAGGTTCCGGAAGGTACCCATCTTCGAGCAGGTAATGACCGGGGCCGTTTCAATATCGATGTTTTTATTTATGTACATTGTCTGAAATTTGCTCTTCTGCGTGGCGGTAGTGCCATGCGTTTCGTCATCGTACGAAATATCAAGCCGGTGGAGCGCGCATCGTTTCGTCAACCCCTTTCAATTGACATGGAAGAAGCGAATTATCGTTAACAGTTACCATGCCACAGGCGTGTCACCACGGCGTCCGGCCCGGCGACGGAGAGGGGTCGATGGAGAATGGCAATGAAACGACAATCGATCCTCCTTGTGCTCGCCGCGCTGCTGGCGCTCTGCCTCGCGGCGCCGGCGGGGGCAGTCGACCCGACGACGATCCCATACGGGAGCTATTCGGGTCCCGCCAACTGGTTCTCGACGCACTTTGCCGATCAGTTCGGAGGAGATACGAACGTACCGGTCTGGGACCTCACGCAGGGCGACCTGGTGCTGACGTATACGCTCGACATGAGCAAGATCACGCAGCCCCACGGTCTGCCGACCAACCCGACCGAGTGGGAGGCGTACGTCGGCCCCACGGCGAAGGACCCGTCGAACTACCCTGACTCCTACACCCCGTACATCGAGGTGGGGCTCCGCGGCGAGGGCGCGGGCGATTTCAGCCCCGGGCCGTTCGGCGTCTACCAGGGCAGGTGCGGCGGATGGATGGTATCCGAGTGCGACGACTGGGTCGGGTACTGGGACGGTGATACGTTCATCGGTGACGGCACCGGGACCCAGGACCTCGACGACAAGCACGGGCTCCAGGCCTCCGGCGGGCGGAGCGAGCTCGACTACGACGTGCTGAAGGCCACCCCGGGCACCGTCGCTAACATCCCGAGCCCGTACTGGTGGTACCCGAGTCCCAAGGGCGCCTACGGGAGCTGGAACAACCACGGTCTCTGGTTCGACCGTGACGGCGTCGACCAGTGGCAGGCGACCTCGTGGGGCAACAGCGGCGAGAACGCCGGGCGCATCAACACCGGCGGCGTCTACACCATCGAGATCACCTACCACGCCATCGACGCAGACGGTGATGGCGACAAGACCGACGACGGGCTCGGCGTGATGTTCGCGAAGATCAACGGCGTCCAGCAGGGGTTCTTCACCACCTGGGTCAGCGGTGCACCCCAGGACTACCCTGTCGGACTGAGCTTCAAGGGCGACATGGAGCACATGCAGGTCTTCGCCGGGTCATGGGCTGGTGACCCCTCGGGATGGGACTACGGCACGGTCGACCTGACCGGGATCAGTGTCACCGGGTACGCCGGCACCTCCGACCCGCTGGTCGCGGACTTCACGTACAGCCCCACGACGATCTTCACCGGTGACACGGTCCAGTTCACCGATGCCTCCCACGGCGGCATGGACCCGTACACCTACAGCTGGAGTTTCGGGGACGGGACAACCTCCACCGAGCAGAACCCGGCCCACACCTTCACAGCTGCCGGCACCTACACAGTGAAGCTGACGGCGACCCCGTTCCGCTGCGTGCCGAAGGAGGTGACCAAGACGGTGACCGTCATCGATGCCGGCTACGTCACCGCGACCAAGTACTACGACGCGAACGCGAACGGCGTCTATGACGCCGGAGAGCAGTCCATACCGGGCTGGAAGGTCCAGGCGGTCGACGCCGCCGGCGCCGTCGTGGGCGAGGGGCTCACCGGGTCCGACGGGTCGTACACCTTCACGCTGCCAACCGGCACGTACACGGTGCGCGAGGTGATGCCATCCGACAAGTGGATGGCGACGACGCCGGCATCCGCGAGCGTCGTGGTGACGAGCGGCGAAACCGCGAGCGTCTCGTTCGGAAACCTCTGCCTGGGCGGCTGCGCAGGGCTGACCCCCGGGTTCTGGTCCAACAAGAACGGCCAGAAGCTCGTCGGCGCGGACGACCTCGCCATGCTGCGCGCCCTCAACCTGAAGGACGCGAAGGGACGGGACTTCGACCCCATGGATTACGCGGTCTTCAAGAAGTGGCTGCTCGGCTCTGCTGCCTCTGACAACATGGCCTACAAGCTCTCGAGCCAGCTGGCCGCGATGGAGCTGAACGTCTACAACGGCATCGTCGACGGCACCACGCTGATCCACGCCCCCGGGACGACGAGCGCGAACGCGCTCGGCTTTGCCACCGTGAACGACGTCATGGCCGAGGCAAACGCGGCGCTCGCCGCCGACGGCCTGACGCCGGCCGGCGACCCGAACCGGCCCTACCAGGAGGCGCTCAAGGACGCGCTCGACCGCGCGAACAACAACTACAACTTCGTCCAGCCCGTGCCCTGCCCGTTCACCTACGCGTGAGGCGGGCACGGTCCTGATCCCCCTTTTTCCGTTCGGCGCCGGGAGCGTGCGGCAGGTGCGCTCACCCGGACGGAGTGGCATCGTCCCTGGTCGCTCACGAGCGGTGCCGCCTCTCCGTCGGCCCGAACGTCCGCCCGCTTCCTGCCCTGCCCTATCCCTTCGGCGTTTTTCGGTAGACCATGCCCTGGAAGATCGCGATCCTCGTCCCGGCATCGTCCGTGATCGTCACCGTGTAGGTCGCGATCGCCGGGTTGATCGAGAACTCCTCGGCGCGTGCGTAGAGGGTCCCCTCCCTCGCCGCCGTGACGTAGGAGATGTGGGCATTGATGGCGGCGGCCGGGACGCCGTGCGAGTTGGAGGCAAGGGCGAACGCGGTGTCGGCGAGGGTGAAGAGCGCCCCGCCGTGGACGGTCCCATGGCTGTTCTTGTGGCGCTCTTCGACCTCCATCCGCACCGTCGCTTTGCCGGGCGAGACCTCCACGAGTTCGATGCCCGCGTCGCGCGCCCACCTGTCCCTGGCATAGAACGGGTCCGCAGTTGTCATGAGGATATCACATCCCTGTTTTTACGGACAGCGTCCAATAAAGGGTTGCACCGGGGATCGGGTGCTGCCCCCCCCACGCCGCGTGGGTTCGCCCGGGGCGGGCGGAGTCGGCGGCAGATCCGGTGAACCGACGATGGCAGAGGGGAAGAGAGTACCGATGCAGATCTCGAAGACGGCAACGCTGACCCCGTTCCTGGCCCCCACCTTCCAGGACGGGCGCCTCCACCCCGCGGTGATCGTGCTGCCGGGCGGGGGGTACGCGTTCACGACGCCGCGGGAGGGGACGCCGGCGGCGAGGATGTTCAACGGGCTCGACTGCGCGGCGTTCGTGCTCGACTACACGACCTGCGACCGAAATCCGGAGACGACCACCGACCTGATGCTCGGGGAGGTGCGGGACGCGATCGACCTGGTCCGGGAGCGGGCCGGCGACTGGCACGTCGACACCGCCCGCATCTGTCTCTGTGGCTTCTCTGCCGGCGGCCACCTGGCGGCGCTCGCCGGCAACGCGTTCGCCGACGACATCGACCGGGTCGTGCTCTGCTACCCGGCGCTCGACTTCAAAGGAAACAGGATCGAGACGGCGGTCAGGCGCGGGAAGTTCGACGGGGACCCGGCGAAGCTGATGCGGCTCTTCGACCGAAGGCCGATCGACTCGGTGAGCCCGAGGACGCCGCCGACGTTCCTCTGGCACACCTTCGAGG
The DNA here is from genome assembly GCA_002495225.1 of Methanoregulaceae archaeon UBA288. Classification (GTDB taxonomy): domain Archaea; phylum Halobacteriota; class Methanomicrobia; order Methanomicrobiales; family Methanospirillaceae; genus UBA288. The sequence goes on from DAEF01000176.1 coordinate 15,477, forward strand.
ACGCCCTCGTCCCCGTCTCGGCCTCGTACGAGTACCTGCTCCGGCTGGTCGAGAACCGCGTCCCCTGCGAGGCGCACGTCTACCAGTATGGGCGGCACGGCCTCGCGCTCGCGAGCCGGGCGAGCGCGAAGTCTCCCGGGTACGTCGACGGCCATGTCGCGAGCTGGACGCGGCTCGTGGGCGAGTGGCTCTGGAGGGGTCGGCCATGATGCCGTGGAGCCCGATGCCGCGGGTCCCGGCACGGGGCCCGGGCTTCACGGCGACCTCGCCTCGCCGGCGCTGGTCTTCAGGCCGTGCTCGGGGGCAACTGGCCGGGCGACCACGCCAGCCTTCACGCCGGCGAGCGTCGTGATCGCCTTATGGCGGTTCGGGGGCCGGGCCTTCCCCCGGGCGGGGACTCACCGGTCGGCGTCGCCTGGGCGGTGATCGTGCCCGACCAGCTCTTTCGAGCGGCTCGCCCGTTCCGATGAGAACGCCCCCGACGTCTTCGCCGAGAAATACCCGGCACCCGCATCCCGGTGCGGCTCGGGCTGGTTGCACGGCGGGCGGTGGCTACACTCACGAAAAGAGACCGGAAAAGGAGTGCGCGGACCGGGACTCGAACCCGGGTTTAGNNGCCTAGTGATAACCACTACACTATCCGCGCTTGCACGGTGCTGTGTGCTCTACAAGGTAATCCGGGAAACCATAAAAAAGCCACGGTCCGGCCCCGATGGGAGCACCGGGGGCAGTCGCGGATCGGTATTATCTGCCCGGCATACCCATGGGAGGTCATGACAGCGAGCCGGGGCATGCGGAACCCCGCCATCGAGACCATGGACCGTGGCGATCTCGACGCCCTCTCGGAGGCCCGTATCCGGTACACGGTGCAGTACGCCGAGGACCACTCCCCGTTCTACCGCCACTGGCTCGAGGCGAACGGCGTGAGCGCGAAGGACATCCGGACCCACGACGACCTGCTCGAGCTCCCGATCGTCTCGGGCCCGACCATCCGCTCGCACCAGCCCCCGGTCACGCGGGACTTCGGCTTCCTCTCGGTGCCCTGCGGAGACGTCTTCACCATCCACGAGACGAGCGG
>DAEF01000057.1 GCA_002495225.1 Methanoregulaceae archaeon UBA288
GAGGGCTCGTCCAGGACGTAGAGGACGCCCATCAGGTTCGCGCCGAGCTGGGTCGCGAGCCGGATCCGCTGCCCCTCGCCGCCCGAGAGGGTCGAGGCCGCGCGCGAGAGGGTGACGTACCCGAGGCCGACGCGCTCGAGGAACTCGAGCCGGTCGGTGATCTCCTTGATGACGAGGTGGGCGATCTGCTGCTCCCGGGGCGTCAGCTCGAGCCCGCGGAAGAAGGCGAGGCAGGCAGAGATCGAGAGGTTCGTCACGTCGATGATCGAGGATTCCCCGATCCGGACGGACCGGACCTTCTCCTTGAGGCGCGAGCCCTTGCAGACGGGGCAGTCGAAGACCCGCATGAACCGCTCGAGGTCGCGCCTGCGGTAGTCGGACTGGGTCTGGGCGTAGAGCCGTTCGGACTGGGGGAGGAGGCCCTCCCACGCTCCGCGGTGGGACCACGTCCCGCTGCCCCGCGGGGCGCGCATGCTGAAGTTGAGCCGCTCCTTGGTCCCGTACATCAGCCCGCTGTACTGCTCGGGCGTGAGGTCGGAGATGGGAGTGAAGACGTCGAACCCGAGCTGCCGCGCGACGGCCTCGATCAGCTGCCCGCGGTAGCCGTCGAGCGAGTTGCGGTAGATCTCGATCGCGCCGTCGACGATGCAGAGGTTCCTGTTCGGGATGATCAGGTCGGGGTCGAAGACCATCTTGAAGCCGAGCCCGTTGCACTCCTCGCAGGCGCCGAAGGGGGCGTTGAACGAGAACATCCGGGGCTGGAGCTCCTCGAAGGCCATGCCGCAGACGGGGCAGGCCATCAGGGAGGAGTAGGTCGTCTCGGTCCCGTCCTCGCCCACGACGATCGCGAGCCCCTCGGACTTCCTGAGCGCGTTCTCGACGGCCTCGACGAGGCGGGAGCGGTCTGCGGTCTCGACCCGGTCGATCACGACCTCGATGTCGTGCTTCTGGTAGCGCTCGAGCGGAACCTCCTCGTCGGTCCGGTGGATCTCGCCGTTGATGCGGGCGCGGGCGTAGCCCTCCTTGTTCAGGTCCTTGAGAAGCTGCCCGTACGTCCCCTTTCTCTGCCGCACCACGGGCGCGAGGACCGTGACCGTCCCGGCCTGCTCGTTCTGCATGGTGTCGGCGATCCGCTCGGGGGTCCGGGTCTCGATCCGGATGTTGTGGATCGGGCAGTACGCGACGCCGATGCGTGCGAAGAGGAGACGGAGGTAGTCGTAGATCTCGGTCGTGGTCCCGACGGTCGAGCGCGGGTTCTTCGAGGTCGTCTTCTGCTCGATCGAGATCGCGGGGGAGAGCCCCTCGATCGCGTCGACGTCGGGCTTGTGCATCACCCCGAGGAACTGCCGGGCGTAGGTCGAGAGCGACTCGACGTAGCGGCGCTGTCCCTCGGCGTAGAGCGTGTCGAACGCGAGCGTGGACTTGCCCGAACCCGAGAGCCCGGTGAAGACGATCAGGCGGTCGCGGGGCAGCGCGAGGTCGACGTTCTTGAGGTTGTGCTCGCGCGCGCCCTTGATGACTATCTCCTTCATTGTCCTCCCGTTTATAAAGGGGATACCCGACCATATAGAGGCTTCTTTGCTGTCAACGTCGCGGCCCGGCCAGACCCCCACGCATAAGAACCCGGACGGCGAACGTTGATCCGAGCGGTATGGCGGGCATGAACAGCGTCTACGTGATCGGGCACAGGCAGCCCGATACGGACTCGATCTGCAGCGTGATCGGGTATGCGGAGCTCCTGAACATGGACGAGCCCGGGGTCTACATCCCGGCCCGGTGCGGGGAGATCGGCGCCGAGACGCGCTGGGCCCTCGCCGAGTTCCGGGCCGAGCCCCCGGTCTACATCGAGTCGGTCGAGCCCGGGATCGCGGACATCCCGTACATCGACACCCGCTCGGCCCGCGCCGATGTCCCGACGGTGGACGTGGCCGCGCTGATGGACCAGTACGACATGCGGAACATCCCGATCGTCGACACGGACGGGCGCCTCGCCGGGCTGGTCTCGGAGTACGGCCTCGCCCGGGCGTACGTGACCGGGCAGCAGGAGGAGTCGCTCTCGGTCCCGCCGATGCGGCTCGACGACCTGGCCCGCATCCTCTTCGCGACCGTGCTCGTGGGCGCCCACGAGGAGATCGAGGGGCGGGTCTACACCGCGATCGACGCGCTCCACGTCACGCTCTCCCGCCTGACCTCCCACGACATCGCGATCGTCGGGGACAACGAGCCGGCGCAGCTGACCCTGATCTCGGCGGGGATCGCCGCGATGATCGTCGCCGACGGCGCGCCGGTCGGCGAGCGGGTGCTGACCGCTGCCCGGGCCCAGAACGTCTCGATCCTCGCGACCGGGCTCGACGCGTTCGGCGTGGGCCGGCGGCTCCACCTCTCGGCCCCGGCCGGCGAGATCATGGAGACCGACGTCCCGACGGTGACGCTCGACGACTCGCTCGAGACGGCGAAGCACCTGGTCTCGTCCTCGCGCTACCGGACGGCCTGCGTGGTCGACGAGGACGGGCGGTACCTCGGGCTCCTCTCGCGGACCTCCCTGATGCAGGATGTCCAGAAGGCCGTGATCCTGCTCGACCACAACGAGGCCGCCCAGGCCGTGGACGGGATCGAGGACGCGGACATCCTGGAGATCATCGACCACCACCGGCTCGGGGCGATCTCGACCCTGAAGCCGGTCCGGTTTTTGAACGACCCTGTCGGCTCGACCTGCACGATCATCACGACCCGGTTCATGGAGGCCGGGCGCGACCCGTCGCCGCAGACGGCCGGGCTCCTGCTCTGCGGGATCCTCTCGGACACGCTCGTGCTCCGCATGTCGACCACGACCTCGCTCGACCGCCGGGCGGTCGAGTACCTGGCAGGGATCGCGAGGCGCGACCCGATCGAGCTCGGCACGACCCTGATCGAGAAGGGGATGGCCGTCGACGACGTCCCCGTCGAGGAGCAGCTCGCGAGCGACACCAAGACCTACACGCTCTTCCGGCGGGACGTGGTGATCGCCCAGGTGATGGTCCCGTCGTTCGCGTTCCCCGAGGCCCACGGCGCCGAGATCCGGCGGGAGCTCGGCCGGCTCCGGGCGATGAACCGGGCCGACCTCGCGGTCGCGCTCTACACCTCGGTGCTTGAGAACGGGTCCCTCGCCTATTTCGCTGCATCCGACGACGCGCTGCTCGGGCGGCTCGGGCTCGACACCCAGCCCCTCCGGCTCGACGAGGTGCTGAGCCGGAAGAAGGACTTCGTGCCCCGGCTCGGCCAGCTCCTCCGGCAGACCCCGGCCTGACACTCTTCTCTTTTTCACGGGCCGTTCCGCCCGGTTTTATCAGGTAGGGGACCAAACACCCCCCCATGAACGACGAGTCCCGGGCCGTCCGCGCGGCCTGCGACCTGATGACCCTGTCGGCGCGGACCGCCCCGAAGGGGAAAGGCGAGGACTCCCTCGCGATACGCACGGTCGCCGACGACGACCTGGAGCGGCTCGCCGACGCCATGCGCGGCGTGGCCAGGCGCGGCGGGTCGCCGATCTTTCTGCGCGATGCCGGCAACGTCGGCGCGAGCGAGGCGTGCCTCCTCCTCGGCGTCCGCGGGAGGGAGACCGTCGGGCTGGACTGCGGCGGGTGCGGGTACGCGGGCTGCAGCGCCATGTCCGGGGCACCTCTCCTGACGGGAACGCCGTACGGCGGCCCGAACTGCGTTTTGAAGGTCACGGACCTGGGGATCGCGGTCGGCTCGGCCGCCAAGACCGCGTCGCTGCTGAACCTGGACAACCGGGTGATGTACACGGCCGGCGTCGGGGGGCTCGAGCTGGGCTGGCTGCCGGGCTGCACGGTCGCGTACGGCATCCCGGTTTCGGCGACGGGCAAGAACATCTACTTCGACCGTGCCGCGGGGCGGTGAGAGAGATGCCGATCATGAAGCTCCGCGGCGGCGACCTCGACCTGGTCGAGTACAACTTCCGCACCTTCTCACCGGGGGAGAACATCCGCATCCCCGGGTTCGACGGCGCCTGCACGCTCAGACCGTACGGCGGCACGGTCCGCGTCCGCGCGCCGTCGCGGATCCACCTGACCGTCATGGACATGAACCGGTTCGCCCCCGAGCAGCCGGGCGGCGGCGGGCTGGGGTTCGCGATCGCGCTCCCCACGACGGTGGAGGTCCGCTGCACGGAGGGCCCGGACGAGATCCACTTCGACCGGGAGCCCCTCGTGCGCCACTTCCTCGCGGTCTTCCGCGCGGCCAGCGGGTACACGGGCGGGTTCTCGGTCCGGGCGGACCACCACGCCCACCCGCACGTCGGGCTCGGGTCGACGAGCACGGTGTTGATCGCGCTCGCCCACGCCCTGAACGCGGCGGTCGGCTCCCCGTTCTCGNNGACCAGCTCCGCCTCCTCCTGGGCCACAACTACGTCGAGGAGACGGCGGAGGGCCAGATCGCCTTCGGGTTCGAGACCGGGGTCGGGCCGTCGGTCAGCACCTACGGCGGGATGGCCGTGATGGGCGACCAGCTCACCCTCGTGTACCGGCATTCGTTCGCGGAGGGCTACTCGGTCTTCATCATCATCCCGTCCTCGGGGATCTCGTCGTCGGGGACGAAGGAGTTCGACCTGCTGATGAACCGGGCGCGGACCCTCGACTACTACGACCGCGAGCTCAAGGCCTACCTGGTGCTGATGGACCTGATCCCCGCGCTCGAGGCGGGCGACGTCCGGAAGATCGGGGACGTGGTCTGGGAGATCGAGTTCCGCGGCGGCAAGCGGGCCGAGATCGAGCACCACACCTTCGCGATCTACGCCCACATGAACCGGCTCCGCGAGGCGGGGTTCGAGTTCGTGGGGATGTCGTCGGTCGGCCCCTCGATCGCGGTGATCACGCAGCGGCCCCGGCAGGACGTGGAAGCGGCGATCGCACCGATCGGGCTCGAGATCGCGATCGAGACTACGGTCGACAACACGGGCATCCTGGTCGACTACCTCGTCGATTGAAACGCGCGAGAACCTTCTCCCCGTCACCTTTTTTCAGACGCCGTCCCCAAGCCGGCACACATTTCTCGAGCCCGAGTTGGGAATCATATCGCAGCAGGGACGCGATAATTCCCGTTCGTTTTTCCCATCCTGGCAAGAGGTAGGGTGAATCTCGCCGTGGAGAGCTGCTCGCGGCGCACGGTTCACGGCGTGGTCACGTATCGGGACTTGGAAGGATTCACCTGTCACACCAGGGCGCCAGGTACGCTCACCCTCGAGGTGATCGGGGTCGCCTCGTGGAGCGATGCGGAAAAAAGGGTGTTGGTATCAGAACAGGGGAATCGTGGGGAGAGGTGTCGAGGGTGCTACCGTCGTCGCAAGCGGGTTCGGAAGAGGGGTCTGCTTTGCCGTCGGAGTGGGTGTCGGCGTCTTCGTCGTGGGCTTCGCTGTTGCCGGAGTGGCCGTCTTCACCGTCGTGGGTTTCGCCGTGGCCGGCGTGGCCGTCTTGATCGTCGTCGGCCGTGCCGTGACCGGAGCGACCGTCTTTATCGCCGTGGGCTTCGGGGTGGCCGGAGCGACCGTCTTGATCGTCGTGGGGTTCGCGGTGGGAGCCGTCGTAGTGATCGTCGTCGGGTTGAACGGCGGTTCCGGGGTCGTCACCGACGTCGGCGCGGTCGTCTGGCCCGGGTCGGTGGTCACGGGGGTTACCGTCTCCTGTCCCGGGACGACGGACGTCGGCACCTGCGTCACCGGGGCGAAGTAGGATCCGCCGGTGTAGCCCGAGTCCTGCTCCATGTAGGAGGTCGCGGTCGCCGTCGTCGTCGCCGTCGCGTTCGGAGTCGCGTTCGGAG
>DAEF01000075.1 GCA_002495225.1 Methanoregulaceae archaeon UBA288
TCACCAAGATGGACGGGACCGCGAAGGGCGGCGGCGCGCTTTCGGCCGTTGCCGAGACCGGCGCTGGGATCGTCTTCATCGGCGCGGGCGAGACGAGCGACGACCTGGAGCGGTTCGAGCCCGACGGGTTCATCTCGCGCCTGCTCGGGATGGGGGACCTGAAGTCCCTCGTCGAGCGGGCCGAGGAGGCGATGGCCGATACCTCGGACCTGGACGTCAACGCGGTCCTCCGGGGGAAGTTCACGCTCCGGGACATGTACAAGCAGCTCGAGGCCGTGAACAAGATGGGCCCCCTCAAGCAGATCATGTCCATGCTCCCGCTCGGCTCGATGGAGATCCCGGACGGGGTCTACGAGGTGACCGGGACCAAGATGGTCCGGTACCGGATCATCATGGACTCGATGACCAGGCAGGAACTCGACGACCCGTCGACGATCAACTCCTCGCGCACGCACCGGATCGCGGTCGGTTCGGGGGCCGCGATCGAGGAGGTCCGCGAGCTGCTGCGGTACCACAAGACCATGCAGCGGGCGCTCAAGGGCTTCCGGGGCGCCGGCGGCGGACGGATGGACATGCAGCGGATCATGAAGCGATTCTCGGGGAAGCAGTGAGATGACCGCTTTTGCCGTGATCGGCCACCGCGCCCGGACCGACGGGTCCTGGTCGCTCAACGACATGCCCGGCGGCGCCGGGCGGATGGACGTGCTCTGCCGCGCCGTCACGGCCTCGTTCTTTCTCTCGCACGACCTGCGGCGCGACGTGGTCTGCTACCTCGTTCTCCGCGGCGAGCCCGGGCCCGAGAAGACGGTCCGGTTCGAGGGAGACCGGGTGCGGTACCTGAACCCCGACGAACGATCGTCGGGCTCGCTGATCCAGAAGGCGCTCGCCCTCCCCTGCGGGACCGAGTTCCGCGCGTCCACGAAGGGCGTCTCGGTCCGCGAGGGGGGGCTTGCCCGCCTCCTCGGCGAGCACTCGTTCGCGCTTCTGGACGAGGGCGGCGCTGACGTCCGTTCCGCGGAGGCGCTCCCCGACGCCTTCCTCGTCTCGGACCACCAGAACCTCGACGAGGACGAGATGGCGCTCACGGCGGACTTACCACGGTTCTCGGTGGGCCCCCGCTCGCTCCACGGCGACCACGCGATCACCCTGCTCCTCAACGAGCTCGACCGGAGGAACGCATGACCGTTCTCGAGGCCGTGGACGCGATCCTGGCGTACGGCGAGGTCTGCGATGCCTGCCTCGGCCGGTTCTTCGGGAAGCGGTCGTGCGGTCTTACGAACGAGGAGCGGGGGCGCGCCCTCCGCACCGCCCGGGCGATCGAGCGGCACGAGCCGTACGCGCCCTGCGCCGGCGACTGCGTCGTCTGCAGCGGCCTCCTGGCAGACCTCGACCTCTGGGCCGATCGCGTCATCGCGGCGCTCGAGGGGCTCGAGTACGCGACGTTTTTGGTCGGGACGCGGGTGCCGCCGCTCCTCGCCGAGAGCGAGGAGATGGTCTGGTCCGACCTCTCGCTCACCCACGCGGAGCCCATGAAGTCCGAGATGAACCGCGAGGTCGGCAAACGCGTCTCGGCACGGACGGGAAAGGAGGTCGACTTCGGCCACCCGGACGTGGTCGTGCTGCTCGATATCGCGAATGGCACGGTCGATGTCCAGGTCTCGCCGCTCTTCATCTATGGCCGGTACCGGAAGTTCGAGCGCGGCATCCCGCAGACCCACTGGGACTGCCGGGCATGCCACGGCGCCGGGTGCGAGCGCTGCAATTTCACGGGCAAGCAGTACCAGGACTCGGTCGAGGAGCTGATCGCCGCGCCGATCACCGCGGCCCTCGACGCGGACGGCGGCGTGCTCCACGGCTCCGGCCGCGAGGACATCGACGCCCGGATGATCGGGACCGGCCGGCCGTTCATCCTGGAGGTCGTCGCCCCCAGGAGGCGCACGCTCGACATTCCCGCGCTCGAGCGCGCGGTGAACGAGTCGGCGGCGGGCCGGGTCGCGGTCGACCTGATCCGGCCGGCGGCGCGTTCCGAGGTGGAAACGCTTAAGTCGAGCCGATCGCATAAAAAATACAGGATTCTGGTCGAGGTAGACGGCGATATCTCCGACGACGTACTCGATACTGCCCTTACGGCCCTGAGAGGGGCCGTGATTCATCAGCGCACCCCGGCACGGGTGGCGCACCGGAGGGCGGATCGGGTGCGGGATCGGACGGTCCTGGATATCCAGTATCTCGGGCGGGAAGCGGACGGCGTTCTGATCGAGGTCCTCGGCGAGGCAGGGCTCTACATCAAGGAGCTGGTCTCCGGGGACGGGGGGCGAACGCGCCCGAGCCTGGCCGATCTGATCGGCCGGCCCGCCCGCGTCGCCCGCCTCGACGTCGTCCTGGTCCAAGACCCGACGGAGGAAGACAACGATGGCACACCACAACGGTCCACGAAAGAAGACACGGTATAAGTTCAAGAAGGATCTCCGGAAGCGCGGCATCATGCCTGTGACGGCCCTGATCCAGCGGTTCGAGCCCGGGCAGTCGGTTCACATCGTCTGCGAGCCATCGGTCCAGAAGGGGATGCCCCACCGGCGGTTCCACGGCAAGACCGGCAAGGTCATCGAGCAGCGCGGCCGCGCCTGGCTGCTCGCGATCCGCGACGGCAACGCCGACAAGATCGTGATTGCACGCCCCCAGCACCTCCGGGCCCAGAAGCTCTGAGGCGAAACACAACATCTAACTTCCACGCGGGAGAATACAAGGCAACGGCAGGTCGTGCATGAAGGTCAAGGCGGTGCAGTCCGAGGAGAAGGTCACCCTCCCCGAAGTCCGGGAGATCCTGCTCCGAGTGGAGGCCGAGCGGCTCGGTCACGAGAGAGAGATGTCGTACGAGCTCCGGCGCTCGATCGAGCACGCGAACCTGCTCGCCAAGACGACCCCGGAGAAGGCCCAGGCCCTCGTGGAGGCCCTCTCCGGCCTGGAGAAGATGCGTCCGGAGATCGCCCATCGGATTGCGAACCTGATGCCCCGATCCCGCGACGAACTCCGGGCGATCTACGCGAAGGAGCGGTACTCGCTCACGGGCGAGGAGCTGGACGCGATCCTCGAGATCGTGCTTACCCACTTCTGAGGGCGATGCGGCATGAAGACCGACAAGAAGGAGCTGAACGCGCTCGTGCTCGACGTGCTCATGAAGGGCAACCTCGACGACCAGCGCGGCGGCTTCCGGCGGGAACCGGTCGTCCAGGCGGTGGGTACGGAGCAGTTCAAGCTGCTCGAGCTCATCCCGAAGAAGACCGAGATCCAGATCCACGAGCGTATCTACATCGGTGACGGCGAGCGAGAGAAGATCGAGCGGGTCAAGCGTCGCATCTTCTACCAGGACCTGACTCAGGTCGCCAAGCTCGAACTGCCGTACGTGGTGGAGCAGCTCGTGATGGAGAACGAGCCGAACTTCGTCCAGTTCTTCAACCGCGCGATCTCGATCAGCCCGAAGCTCCACATGCTTCACCTGCTCCCCGGCATCGGCAAGAAACTGATGTGGGAGGTGCTCGCGGCGCGCGAGAAGCAGCCGTTCGAGTCGTTCGCGGACATCGCCGCCAGGGTCAAGGGGATCCCCCACCCCGAGCGGATGGTGATCGATCGGATCATGGAGGAGCTCCAGGATCCCGATGTGAAGTATCACCTCTTCACCTCGAAATAGGGCCGACGCAGGACACCCCTGCTCCCCTCTTTTCCGTTCCTCTGCCGACGGGGGTACCGTCACACAGGGTCCGTTATCCCAGGTTAACCGGCGTGCGTCCGTCGCGGCGGGTGCGCCGCTCCGCGGTTTCACCTCGTCTCACTCCTTCCGGATCTCGTTGTAGAGGGAGACGACCGAGAGGCTGATCAGGTTCAGGGTGGTCGCGGCGTACCACACGTATGTCTCGATCTCCGGGAGACGCGCGATCCAGCCCGACCAGAGCATCAGGCAGATGATCGCGAACGAGAGCAGGGTGTCGAGCGCGAGGAAGACCGTCGGCCGGCCGAGCATCCGGCCGACCTGTGCGATCGTGCAGTACTCGAACGGGGCTGCCCGACCCGCGAGGTCGTAGACGGATCGGCCCATGTTCATCGCGAGGTCGGCGCACGCCCACGCGACCACGATCCAGCCGAGCCCGGCGAGGACAGAAGTCCCCGCGCGGAGCGCGGACAGGCCGAAGACGAGCTTGAAGGCGCAGAAGGGGATCCCGATGGTCAGGGAGAGGAAGAACGGCCGGACGAAGAAGCGCTGTAACGCGTCGGACTGCTCCTTCGAGGATCTCACTTCGACCGGCATCGCCCTCCCGGGAAAATTGTCTCCCGGACTGCATTAGCATGCCTATCGGAGGTGCAGGTGACGCACCCCGTGGCCCCGATAGGTACGGCAGGATGACGCGTGACCAGTCGTGCTGCGGTGCGTGACCGAGAGGGGCCAGTCCGAACCGGCGGGTTAAAGAGATATCGTGGAAAGAGCAACCTCGAAGGGATACCATGGGCGCCCGTCACGACCAGCACTTCTTGATCGACCCGACGGCCGTCTCCCGGATCGTCGAGGCGTACCCCGTCGGGGGCCGCCGGGTCCTCGAGGTCGGGCCCGGCCGCGGCGTCCTGACGGCGGCACTGCTCGGGGCCGGTGCGGAGGTGACCGCGATCGAGTACGACCGCCTGCTCGTCGAGCACCTCGAGGGCCGCTTCACCGACGCCATCGCCGCCGGCACGTTCACGCTCGTCCAGGGCGACGCGGCCCGCTCCCCCTGGCCCGACTTCGAGCTGATGGTCGCGAACCTGCCGTACTCGATCTCGAGCCCGGTCGTCTTCCGCCTGCTCCACTCGCCGTACGAAGCGGCCGTGCTGATGTTCCAGCGCGAGTTCGCCGAGCGGATGCGGGCCCTGATCGGGACGCCCGGCTGCGGCCGGCTCTCGGTGATGGTCCAGACCTGGGCGCGGGTGGAGGCCTGCTTCGTTTTGCCGCCGTCCTCGTTCTCGCCGCCGCCGGCGGTCGACTCGATGGTCGTCCGGATGACCCCGCGCGACCCGCTCTTTCCGATCGCCGATCCCGATCTCTATGCCGACGTGGTGCGGAGCCTCTTCATGCAGCGGCGGAAGACCGTCCGGAACGGCCTGCGGGCCGCCGCCGGCATCTTCGGCCGCGAGACGGTCGACCGGCTCCTCGCCGAGCTCCCCGGTGAGGTGCTCGCGAGCCGGCCCGAAGCGCTCTATCTCGAGGACTTCGCCACGATCACGAACCTGATCGCGGCGCCCCAGGCCGGTCCCGGGTCGACACGGATCTCCCGCCGATTTCGCTCAAGGCAGTCCGGCGGGTCGAGTTCGTTCACTTCTCCTTCCGGGGATGGGCCCTGATCATTGCTGGAAATTCCTCCCGGGCCGCCTCGCGGGGCTCACCCTTGCGAAAGTCCTTCCCGACATCCCGTCAGGGGCAGACAGGCATGGTGATGCCTCTCGCGCCTCCTTCGTGCGCGGCGGAGACCGTGTTTTTGTTCCAGAAGAGAGGATTATCATGCTCCGCCGCCGATCCTTGACTACATGCCCGCGACCTGGGACCCCGATGACTACGGTCGAAATGCCTCTGCTCAGACAGGATGGGCCGCCGGGCTCCTCCCACTGCTGGCCCTATCGGGGAACGAGGCGATCCTCGACCTGGGGTCGGGTGACGGCCGGGTGACGACTGGTCTCGCACGTCTCGTCCCGGAGGGGCATGTCGTCGGTCTCGATGCCTCGCCCTCGATGACCGCCCACGCCCGCCTGAACCATGCTACGGTCCAGCCTAACCTGGCGTTCGTCCTCGGCGACATGGAGGCGATCCCGTTCAGGGATCGCTTTGACCGCGTCTTTTCGAATGCCGCCCTTCACTGGGCGTACGATCATGCCGCAGTCGCGGAAGGGATCGCCGGCGCCCTGTGCCACGGCGGACGGGCAGTGATCCAGTGCGGAGGCAAGGGGAATGCGGCAGCGATGGTCGCGGTCCTCGAGGATCTGATCCGGTCTCCCACGTGGGCACCGTACTTCTCGGATACGACCTTCCGCTATACCTTCACGGATGAAGCGACCTTTCGCGCACATCTCGAGAAGGCCGGCCTCGTTCCGTTCGAGGTCCGCCTGCTCCCGGTAACGATGACCGTGGCCGGACGAGATGGGCTTGCGGGATGGGTCCGGACGACCTGGCTCCGCTACACCGGCCCCGTGCCGGACAACCGCCGGGAGGCGTTCGTCCAGGCACTGGTCGACGGCTATCTCGCGCGGCACCCTCCCGCCCGCGACGGGAGGGTCGAGGTCCCGATGGTCCGGCTCCAGGCGGTTGCCGAACGCCCATGACCGCCAGCGACCGATCCCAGGTCTACCCGGTCGAGGAGGACACCCTCCTGCTGCTCGACGCGGCCCTCGCCGAGGTGCGGCCCGGCGACCGCGTGCTCGAGGTCGGCACCGGGTCGGGCCACATCGCCGCGTCGCTCGGCGGCAGGGCTGCGCGGGTCGTGGCGCTGGACCTCAACCCCCACGCGGTGCAGGCAGCCCGGGCACGTGGAGTCGAGGTGCTCCGGAGCGACCTCTTCGCCGGCGTCCGCGGCCCCTTCGATCTCGTTCTCTTCAACCCGCCGTACCTACCGACGGCACCGGACGAGCGCATGGACGACTGGCTCGAGTACGCGCTCGACGGCGGCCCGGACGGGCGGCGGACCATCGCCCGGTTTCTCGCGGACCTCGGGCCCGTCCTCGCTCCACGGGGCAGGGCGCTCCTCCTGGTCTCTTCGCTGACCGGTCTCGGCGAGGTCGCCCGGCTCGCGAATGCTGCCGGCCTCTCCGGACGAACCGTGCTCGAACGCCGCGTCGAGGGCGAGACGCTCCTCGTCCTCCGGCTCGAACGGGGGGGCGCGTACGACTGAGACCATCCGGCTCGCCGAGTGCGAGCCGCTCGACATCGACGCGACCCTCGGGTGCGGGCAGGCGTTCCGCTGGCGGCGGGACGGGGACCGCTGGGAGGGTGTCGTGGACGGCCGGTGCGTCCGCCTCCGCCAGGACGGGAGCCTTCTGCATTACTCCGGGGCCGACGAATCGTTCGTCCGGCACTACCTCGCGCTGGACCTCGACCTCGACCGGGTCCTTGCCGCGATCGACCGCGATCCGGTCATGGGGGCCGCGATCAGTTGCTGCCGCGGCCTCCGGGTCGTCCGGCAGCCCCTGTTCGAGTGCCTGCTATCGTATCTCTGTGCCACGAACACCAACATCCCGGCCGTGCGGCACAGGGTCGAGGCCCTCGCCTCGCGTTACGGCGAGCCGGTGACGGGCGAAGGTGAGATACACGCCTTCCCGTCGTCGAACGCGCTTCTCGGCGCCACCGAGGACGATCTCCGCGCCTGCCGTCTGGGGTATCGCGCCAGGTTCGCCCGGACAGCGATTGCTACGGTCCTGGCCGACGCAGAATGGGAGACGGCCGTCCCCCTTCTCTCGCACGACGAGGCCCGGGCTCGACTTCTGGATCTCCCTGGCATCGGTCCCAAGGCGGCCGACTGCGTCCTTCTCTACGCACTCGGGCATCTCGATGCGTTCCCGATCGACGTCTGGATACGGCGCATCCTCGCCCGCCACTACCGGGTCGAACTCGAGGACGGTCCGCTGTCGCCGTCGCTGTACGAGGCGGCACGGGCCTTCGGGCGGGACCGGTTCGGTCCCTACGCAGGATACGCCCAAGTCTACCTCTACGGTGCCCGGGCGCTTCTCTGCCGGGCCTGACCTGCAGCCGCCGATGAAGCAGACCGCAGTCGGGTTATTCCGGGGTGTCGACGGTACGGATGCGGGGAACGGCCCCGGCCATCTGCTCGAGCACCCGTCGTCCCCGGACCAGGCTGAAGTGAAAGAAGCCGTTCTTGTCCTCCCTCGACTCGATAGCGATCCCCCACTCTTTCAGGGCGCGGGCCGTAGCCTCAGCCTCCTCCCAGTCCTGCGCGGGCTCCGCGAGCTTGTAGAGCAGGGCAAGGTTCAGGCCACCGATCCATTCGAGCGGTGTCAGATCCCAGTCGATGCAGTCGGCGAGGCTCGCCTCGTCCATGACATAGAAGAATTCACCGTCGGCGCCCACCTCGAGCCCGTCCAGGATCTCCGCGGCGCTGTTCTGCTCGGCACAGGCACGGCCAAACGCCTGCATACTCTCCTCGCTCATCGGACAACTCTCCTGATCATCACTATTGGATTTGAAGTCCATTACTCCTTCTGTTTAACCTGGCGGTCCTTGGCCCCGTTATCGACGTTGAATCAGGACGGGCGGTTTGTGACCGCGTCGCCGGAATAGCGTCCTGCATCCGGATGACGACGCACCTGTCTTTCATAGGAACCCGCCACCTGTACTTCCTTCCCATATCCGGGTCACTCCCGGTGTGCAGCGGGCGAGCTTCACCGGCGATGGAAGAAAAGAATCCCCATCAGGCGTGTCTGCCCTGGACGAGCCGGATCTGATGTCGCCGCAGTCTCGCCTGCATGCTCACAGCGCGTTGCGAATCAACCGGCGACGATACATGGAGGAGAGTTCTCTGGGAACCCGGCCCTCCATGCTCCCGACGGTGTTCCCTTCACCGTACATCTGCCGGATGCGGGGCCGGCTGCCGGAGCTCCTGCGCGAGGCCGGGATGCTGGATTTCGCTCTCTTGGTATATCTCCCGATCGGTCTGCGCAGTCCGGGTTCTGGCCAGGTCTCCGGCAGGCGGTCTGGAACCGCTCTCTCCCACGGCGGAAAAGCATTGAGCGATCCTCTCGCAGATCTCCAGGTTCGTGGTCGCCTCCTGCCGGGTGATCGGGAACGGGCGTCCCTCGCGGACGCAGTTGACGAAGACCTGGAGCTCGCGGTTGAGGGGCTCGACCCGGTTGACCAGCACCTTCTCGATCACGTTCTCCTGGACGTACCGTTCGTCGACGGACTCGTATGTCTCCGGTCGACGGTAGATCGTCACCTCCTGGCTCATGAAGTCACCCTCGATCGTTCGATCCTCCTCCTCAATGTAGATTGATCGGATCTTCTTCGAGGACTTCCGGCTGGCCGAGAGGGAGACGGGGACATCGCCGAAGGAGAGCAACGCAGAGCAGACATCCGGCGTTCCCCTGCTGACGACCTCGCAGTCCGCGCTCTCGAAGAGGTGCACCATCACGTCCACATCGTGGATCATCAGGTCTTCCACGACGGAGGTTCCGGTGATCCGCGTCGAGGCCGGGTTGTGCCGGCGGGCGTCGATGAAGAGGGGTTTCCGGATGATCTTTTTGATCTCCGTCACGATCGGATTGAAGCGTTCGATGTGGCCGACCCCGACGATGAGGTCCGACGGGGCCTGGTGGCACAGCTCCCGCGCCTCTCTCACCGTCTGGCAGATCGGCTTCTCGATCAACATGGGGACCTCGTTCTCTATTGCCAGCTTCGCGATACTGAGGTGGTACGGCGTCGGGACGCAGATGCTGACCGCATCGACCCTGTTCAACAGGTCTTCGGCAGAATCGGCGGCGATCACCCCGTTCTGATCTGCCACTTTCCTGGCGGCGGCAGTGTTGATATCGAAGACGCGGACCGAGTCGATATTCTTCATTCCCGCGTAGAGCCTGACGTGGTTCTGGCCCATATTTCCAGTGCCGAACACCCCCAGTTCCATGGAGCGAGGATGGCAGTCATAGTATAAAGTTGTAATTGCTGGACTTGATGATCACAGAAACCTGCGGGATGTCACGGCTCACACTACTCTTCAGAACTCAACGTACCCGAGAACCCTTTTCGAGAAACAATTTGTATTCTCCGGTCATGTGAAATCGGGTGCTCTTCAGCTTTGCCGGACCCACGTGGAG
>DAEF01000093.1 GCA_002495225.1 Methanoregulaceae archaeon UBA288
GATCTCCTCGCCCGGCAGCTGGTCGTAGAGGACCGTGTCCGCGCCCGCGATCACCGCGGCCGCACGCTGCGAGAGGAGACCGAGCGTGCCCGGCCCCGACCCCACCAGATAGACCTTACCCGCCATCCGTCAACCTCAACCGTTCGTATGCCTCGCGGACCAGGTGCGCGGTCTCGTCTCTGAATGCCCGCCCGAAGGCGCGGGCGCCCGCCTCGTCGGAGAGGGAGGCCTCCCGCCGGACCCAGCGGTCGCCGTCGAGGCTGAGCACCTCGGCCACCAGCCGGCCGTCCCGGCACCAGCACCCGATCGGGGTGAAGCAGCCGCCGCCGAGTTCCTCCATCACGGCCCGCTCGAGAACGGTGTCGCGGCGGCTCGCGGGGTCCTCGAGGACGCCCGCGAGGGTGGCCGCGAGCTCCGGGTCGTCGCGCGAGACGACCGCGATCGTCCCCTGGTTCGTCGCGGGCACGAACTCTGCGGGGTCGAGCCGCCGCCCCTCGACCTCGATAGCGAGCCGTTCGAGCCCCGCCTCGGCCAGCACGATCGCGTCGTAGCTCCCCCCGGCCAGTTTTTTCAGGCGGGTGCCCACGTTCCCGCGGATTCCCCGGACGTCGAGTTCGGGGTCGTGGCGGAGGAGCTGCGCCCGCCGCCGGGTCGAGGACGAACCGATCACGCGCGGCGCCTTGTTGGGCGTCACGAGAAAGTCGGCGGGCGAGTCGCGCTGCAGCACCGCCGCGGTCACGACCCCCTCCGGGCGCTGTGCCGGGATGTCCTTCATCGAGTGGACGGCGAGGTCGCACTCGCCCCGGCGGATCGCGTCGTCGAGCGCCCGGACGAAGACCCCCTGGCCGCCGATCTCGTGCAGGGGCACGCCGGTCACGGTATCGCCGGCCGTCGCGACCAGCCGGACGGTCGTCTCGATCCCTGCCTTCCCGAGCCGCTCCTGCACACGTGCCGTCTGGGCGAGCGCGAGGGCCGAGCCGCGGGTGCCGATCACGAGAGGCACGCGGCGTACGCCTCCCCGAGCTTCGCCATCTCGACTTCGCCGTGGGCGACCGAGAGGAAGTTCGTCTCGAACTGCGAGGGGGGGACGAAGACCCCGCGCTGGATCATCCGCTCCCAGAACCGGCGGAAGGCGACCGTGTCGGACTGTTTCGCCTCGAGGTAGTTCCGCGGGGGCGCGCTCCGGTAGAAGTGCTTGAAGAGCGAGCCCAGCCGGACGAACGAGCCGGGCCACCGGCGCACGGACTCCTCGAGAGCCCGCGTCGCGTCCTCGAACCCGGCGTAGACACCCCGGTTCGCCTTGAGCCAGCGGATTGCCGCGAGCCCGGCCGCGAGCGAGAGCGGGTTGCCCGAGAAGGTCCCGGCCTGGTAGACCGGGCCGGCCGGGGCGACACGTTGCATGATCTCGGCCCGGCCGCCGAAGACGCCGATCGGGAGGCCGCCGCCCGCGACCTTGCCGAGGGTGGTCAGGTCGGGGGTCACGCCGTACCGGGCCTGGGCCCCACCGATCCCGAGCCGGTACCCGGTGATCACCTCGTCGAAGACCAGGAGCACGTCGTGGGCGCGCGTGATCTCGCGGACGTCCGCGAGGTAGCCGTCGTCGGGCAGGATCGGGCCGATGTTGCCGAGCACGGGCTCGATGATCAGCGCGGCCACGTCGTCGTCGGCCGAGAGCACGGCCTCGAGCGCGTTTGGGTCGTTGAACGGGACCTGGAGCGTCCGCGCCGCCACCTCGGGCAGGACCCCGGCCGAGTCGGGGATGCCGAGCGTGGTCGCGCCCGACCCGGCCCTGATCAGGACGCCGTCGTGGGCACCGTGAAACCCGCCCTCGACCTTCACGATCCCGCTCCTGCCGGTAAAGCCGCGCGCGAGCCGGATCGCGGCCATGGTCGCCTCGGACCCCGTCGAGACGAACCGCACCTGGTCGATGGACGAATGGTCCGCGACGATCTCGCGGGCGAGGTCGATCTCGAGCGGGCTCGGGGTCCCGTAGAGCCAGCCGAGCGCGAGCTGCGCGTCGATCGCCTCGCGCACGGCCTCGTGGGCGTGCCCGAGGATCAGGGGGCCGTACCCGAGGCAGCAGTCGAGCAACCAGGGGCCGTCCACGGTCTCGAGATAGGCCCCCGCGGCCGACGCCGTGTAGAAGGGGTACGGCGAGATCGCCCGCACCGGGCTCGAGACGCCGCCCGGCATCAGCCGCGCGGCCTCGCGGTAGAGGTCGGCGCTCTTCATGCGCCCTCCGCGAGCCAGCGGGCCGCGTCCTCGGCGAAGTACGTGATGATGAGGTCCGCGCCGGCGCGCCGGATCGCGATCAGGCTCTCGAGTGCCGCGGCCCGCTCATCGAGCCAGCCGCGCTCGCCCGCGGCCCTGATCATGGCGTACTCGCCCGAGACCTGGTACGCGGCGACAGGGAGGTCGAGGGTCCGGACGCGCGCGATCACGTCGAGGTACGGCCCGGCCGGCTTGACCATCAGCACGTCCGCGCCTTCGGCCGCGTCGAGGGACGACTCGACGAACGCCTCGCGCCCGTTGGCGGGGCTGATCTGGTAGGTCGTCCGGTCGCCGCAGCTGCAGCCCGAGTCGGCCGCCTCGCGGAAGGGGCCGTACAGGGCCGAGGCGAACTTCGAGGAGTAAGCCATGAGCAGGGTCTCCTCGAACCCGTTCTCGTCGAGCGCTCCCCGGATCGCCTGCACCATCCCGTCGAGCATGCAGGACGGGGCCACCACGTCCGCGCCGGCGCGGGCGTGGCTGACCGCGATCCGCTGCATGAGCGCGAGCGACGCGTCGTTCAGGAGGTCGGGGCCGCCGTCCGCGCAGTCGCCCACGATCCCGCACTGGCCCGTCTCCGTGTACTCGCAGGCGCAGACATCGGTGATCACGACAAGATCGGGAACGGATGCGCGGATCCGGCGGACGGCCTCCTGGACCACCCCCGCGTCGTCGTACGCGGACGATGCCGCCGCGTCCTTGGTCAGCGGGACGCCGAAGAGCAGCACGGCCCGCAGACCCGCCGCGTACAGCCGGGCCGCGACGTCGGCGACCGTCTCGAGGGTCTGCCGGGCCTGGCCGGGCATGGACGGGATCGGTGCGGGCGCAGCGGCCCCCTCGTCGACGAAGAGCGGGGCGATCAGCTGGTCGGTCCTCAGGTGGTGCTCGGTAAAGAGCGGCAGCAGCCGCCGGCGCCGCAGGCGCCTCATCCGTTTTTCTGGGTACATGCCTCGTCTCCGGTGATCTGCGGGTGTTGGTGCGGTGCAGCGGCCCCGGGCTCCTCGCCCGTGATCGCACGGACCAGCGCGTCGGCCGCATCGACCCGGCCCGCCTCGGCCTCGGCGCGCACGGCGAGGGTCGCGTCCGCGAGGAGCCGCCGGGCCAGGACGCGCGAGAGGTCGTCCACGACCTCGCGCGTGCGCTCGTCGGCCTCCCCGAGCCGCTGCAGGGCCCGGTCGCGCTCGCGCACGCGGACCCGCTCGGCCCAGGAGTGGAGGAGGCCGAGGCCGTTCCCGGCGGCCTGGCGGTTCAGGAGCCGGACGCACCGGCCGAGCTCCTCCTCGATCAGCCCGTGGACCCGTTCGGCCTCGCACCGCCGGGCCTCGATGTTCTGCTCGCTGATGGCCCGCAAACTGTCCATCGTGCAGAGGTGGACGCCGGCGATCCGATCGGCCCCCTCCTCCACGTCGCGGGGCTGGGCGATGTCGATCAGGATCAGGGGCCGCGGGGCTCCCTCGAGGGGCCAGCACCGCCCGCGCATCACCTCCTTGAGCATCTCAACCTTCATGACCGGGTGCGGCGCGGAGGTGCAGGAGATGACGACGTCCGAGAGGATCAGGTACCGGCGGAGCTCGTCGAGCCGGACCGCCTTCCCCCCGATCTTCCGTGCGAGCTCGACGGCCCGGCCGTGGGTCCGGTTCGCGACGTAGATCGCGGTCAGGTCACGCGCAGCGAGGGCCTGGGTCACGAGCATGCCCATCTCGCCCGAGCCGACCACGAGGATGTGGCGGCCGTCGAGCCCGCCGAGCAGGTCCCCGGCGAGCTGGACGGCGGCAGACCCGATCGAGACCGAACCGCGGTTGATCTGGGTCCGTTTCCGGGCCTCGACGCCGACGTGAATCGCTTTGTTGATGCAGAGGTCGAGCACCGGGCTCGACGTGCCTGCCTCCTGCGACTGCATCAGCGCNNGATCGAGACCGCCCCGCGGTTGATCTCGGTCCGGCTCCGGGCCTCGACGCCGAGGTGGATCGCGGCGTTCACGCACCCGTCGACGAGGGGCGTGAGGGCGTCCGCGTCGCGGCTCAGCACGAGCGCCTGCCGGAGCTGGCCCAGGATCTGGTCCTCGCCCATGATCATCGAGTCGAGCCCGCACGCGACCTCGAGCAGGTGGCGGACGGCGTCCCCGCCCTCGCGGAGCGAGAAGCCGGTGCGCCCCGAGGCGTGGAGGTAGGCCGAGAGCTCGGCCCCGGTCCCCTGGACCAGGAGCTCGACCCGGTTGCAGGTCTGGAGGAGGAGCGCGCCGCCGAAGACGGCCCGGGCGTCCGCGAGCAGGGCCGCCTCGTCGGGGAACCGGAAGGCCTCGAGCGCGCCGACGTCGGCCTCGTGGTGGACCAGGCCGCCGATGGCCAGGGCGTGGACGAGAGTTTCAGACACGGAAATACCGCTCCTCCACGAGCCGCCAGGCCCGGTCCTCTCCCTCGGCGAGGGCCGCCCAGACCTCCGGGTCCTCGAGCACGGCCCGCAGCAGAAACGAACGCCGCCCCTGGTCGGAGACCTCGTCGCGGAGGCGGCTCCGGATCCGGGCCTGCAGCGAGACCATCTCGTCCAGGCGCGGGAACGCCTCCTCGATCGCCTCACGGAGGAACCGGGCCATGCCCGGGCTCTCGCCCCCGGTGCCGACCGCGACCACGTACCGCTTGCCCCGGGTCACGGCAGGGAGCTGCACGTCCCCGCCCGCACCCGAAGCGCTGTTCGCGAGGACCCCCTCGGAGCGGGCCGCGCGCACGATCCGTCCGTTCAGGGCCGGGTCCGAGGTGGCCGCGACCACGAGCCGGGCGCCCGAGCAGAGCGCCCTCAGACCGGCGTCGTCGAGACGGTCCAGCTCGGCCTCGACCAGCCGCGCTCCCGAGCCGGTGAGCGAGGAGACGAAGGAACGGGAGACGACCGTGACCTCGGCCTCGGGCAGGAAGAACGCGGCCTTCCGGGCGGCCACCTCCCCCCCGCCGCAGATCAGGACGCATCGGCCCGAAAGGTCGACCAGCAGGGGGATCATTGATCAGGATCTCGCCTTCGGCTCTAATGAAGATACTGCCCGTTCCGGGCCGGATTTCAACGATCGGCGCATGAAACGGTGGGTCGCGCGGGCGGGCCCGATCTCGACCTGCCATCCCCCGGTCCCGTCTGCGACAGTGCCGGGGTGCAGTCGCCGCTCTCCCAGAAGAACGTGACCTATGGCAACCCGGCGGCCCTCGGTCGGCTCGGTCTCGTCGACGACGATCTCCGCCGGATGATCGGCATCGTCTCCGCGATCACGCCCGGGGACCGCCCGCGGGCGAACGAGACTTGCCAGCGGGTCCTGGGGAGGGGGATCGACAGGATTTGATGGGCCTCAGGACCGGCGGGAGCACCTTTCCCATGATGGTCTGCACCGCGGCTGGAGCGGGGGGCCGTCGCAGGGGGTCGGGGGGAGCATCATTGACGCCAGTCGCCTGAAGCAGGTCGAGGCGGAGGTCCGCCAGCTGAACGTCGGCCTTGAGGGACGGGTGCTGTAGAGGACCCGTGAACTCGTGGAGGCGACCGGCGAACCGGGGGCGTTCACCTGCCCGGTCTCCCACGATCCCGGGACCCCGTAGCGGGCGATCGACGGGTATTTCGCGATCCTGGCGGAGACGTCCGGCGCGCGCCGGGAGGGGAGGGAGCATCAGTCCCTCGACGAGATCCGGCGGACCGTGGAGCAGATGGACGGGCTGATCGCCGGCCTTCTCCCGCTCTCACGGCCGGGTCGGCGATCGACCGTCGCTGGTCATGGAGGTCGTCCCGGTCGCGCTCGAGGGAAGGTCCCGATCACTCTCGGAGAACTCCCCCCGTGCTGCGCGGACCGTGCCATGCTCCGGCAGGTGTTTGCACACCCGATCGGCAACGCCGGAAAATTCACCCGGGACGTCGAGGACCCCGGATAGAGGTGGGCGGCGTCAGAAACGGGAGGGAGACCGGCAATTTCGTCCGGGGCGGGCGAAATCTTCGGGCCGTTTAAGCGCCTGCAGAGGTCCGATCAGCACGAGGGCTCGGGGATCGGTCTCGCCACGGTCGACCGGATCGTCCGGAGGCACGGCGGACGGATCCGGGCGGAGAGCGAAACGGCCCTGGGAGCGGCCTTCTCCTTCACCCTCGACGGGCGCCCGGGGCAGCCATGACGTGTCTCCGTCGAGAGGCCCGGCGATCCCGGGAACGCGTGGTATGGGATGCCCCAAGCAACATCTTTATGGGATATTATTCAGAGTAATACGCGAGAGGGAGAGTGCGGCCGACGGTGGCGCTTCTGCGCCGCTGAGGAAAGTCCCCCCACCCACCGGAAACGCAGCCGCATTCACGTGCGGATGGCGAGAGTCATGGCAATGGCACAGAAACGGTACGCCCCGCGCGGAGCAATGAGGCGTCCGAGTCCTCCGGGACGAGCGCCGCCCTCACGGGCGGAGACGCGCCGAGCGTCGATGCGCGGGTGACGATGAAACGGCGAATCCCTGCGGGTGCAAGTCAGAACAGGGCCTTATCGGGCGTCCGGTCCCGGCCCGGGTTTGACGCATAGCCGAATGCCGCACAGAACAGAAGGGGGCTTACTCCTCCCACTCGATTTCACGCTCTTCTCGGAACCTTCGCATTCAGGCGCCATTTTCTGATCCATCTGTAATTCATCGACAGAGTGATCGATCTTCTCAGTTTGTACACCAATGTGAGTCTGGATTTGCTCTTTGACGGTGCGCAAGCGTTCGTTAAGCAATTCCTGAGTAATAACCCCATCTTTTATCGGCACGATCAGAAAGTTGCCGTCGATAGCGTAGACCGCCGCGCGCTTATTGATCAGATCGTTATGTCGGTTTTTCTCAAACCGGATTGTCGTGTAACAGTAACCCTTCTTTGGAGCCTCTTTCTTGATCTGTAAGAGAGAGTCAAGGTGCATACACCTTCGTTGTCCGGCCTGTACATAAACCTATTTACACCGCCGGTTTAGAGAAAAAAAGGCCGAATTGAAGAGTATGGGTGCGTCATAAGCACTACCATATGTCAAGGCATACCTTCTATGTCTCGGCCGAAGTATCGAGACAGAGAGAAGGGAAATGCGTAATTTGCACCGCCCATTTACCCATTCCTTTATCGTTTTCAATTTTTGCCTTGAAGGCATCGAGTAAAAGGAGTGGTGGGGGATCGTCGATCAGAGGCTGTTAAAGAGCCAGACAACGTCGGCGAAGTCGATGCGGCCGTTGCCGTTGTAATCGAACGCGGCCATCGGTTCGTTCGCCGTGATCCACGCCATCTGGCTGAAGAACAGCACGACGTCCGCGAAGTCGGGCCGGCCATTGCCGTTCACATCGTCGTACTTGCCGTCGTTGTTCGAGTCCGTCGGCCTTGAGCCGCCGGGGAGCGCCTGCACTGCCGGCGCCGTGGGTGTCGGGGTCGGCGAGCCCGCAGGTGAGAACTTCTGGACGCGATTGTTGTAGGAATCGGTCACGTAGACGTCGCCAGCGGCGTTCACCGCGATTCCCGCCGTACCGTTGAACTGGCCGGGACCGGTGCCCTTCGTACCCCACTTCGTAAGGAAGGTGCCGGTCGCGTCAAAGACCTGGACCCGGCAATTGCTGCCCCACTCGGCGACGTAGATGTTCCCCGACCCGTCTACCTCGATGTCGTACGGCGATGTGAACTGGCCGTCGCCCGACCCCCAGCTCCCGAACTTCGCGAGGAGCGTTCCGTTTCCGTCAAACTTCTGGATACGGTCGTTCTCCGTGTCGGCGACGTAGACGTTCCCCTCGCCGTCGGTCGCGATTCCTACGGGGCTGTTGAACTCTCCGTCCTCCTCCCCGAGCGAACCCCATGTCTTCACGAACGAGCCGGAGGATGTGAACTTCTGAACGCGACTGTTCCCGGAATCGAGGAGGAAGATGTTGCCGTCGGCATCAGCGGCGATGCCCACGGCGCCATAAAACTGCCCCGCGCCGGAATCGAACCCGCCCCATTGTGAAAGGAACGTGCCGTCCGCCGTGAATTTCTGGACACGGTAGTTGCCGGTATCCATGACGTAGACGTTGTCGTCCGTGTCAACCGCGACGTCGACGGGCCACATGAATTCGCCGTTGCCCGTGCCGACGGTCCCCCACGCCCCCAGGAACGTGCCGTCGGGGCCGAACCTCTGGATGCGGTGATTCTGCATGTCGGCGACGTAGACGACGCCTGCGCTGTTCACCACGACGCCCACGGGATGGTAGAACTCTCCGCCGGGGGTTCCAAGGTCGCGCCATGCCTTGAGGAAGGTGCCGTCCTTTGTGAACGTCAGGATGGTATCCCTGCCGTAATCGGCGACGTGGACGTTGCCTGCCCCGTCAACCTCGATGCCCCAGGGGACGTCGAGCTGGCCGCCGGTGGTTCCGAAGGAGCCCCAGGTGCCGAGGAAGGTGCCGTCCGCATCGAATTTCTGGACACAACGGGCGGCCATGTAGGTGGCGTAGACCGTCCCCTCACTGTCCGTCGCGATACCTGCGGGGTACCCGCGCGACCCGGTGCCCGGGCCTTCCGCGTTCCAGGCCGCGAGGAACGTGCCGTTTGCCGCGAACCTCAGGACACGGTGGTTACCGGGGTCGGCGACGTAGACGTTGCCCGCGCCGTCTACCGTTATGGCAGAGGCCAGGTCGAACTCTCCGTACCCGGAGCCGTACGGCCCCCATCCCGTCACGAAACCACCGCTCGACGTGAACACCTGGACCCGGCCCATTTGAAAGTCCACGACATAAACAGTGTCCGTCCCATCGACCGCGATGCCGGACAGGCGCTGCGGTTGACCGTCCGCGACACCATGCAGTCCCCATTTCATGAGGAAGGCGCCGGTCGGCGAGAACTTCTGGACCCGGGAGTGGTAATCATTGCCTTCGCCGTAATCACGCCACGCATCCGTGACGTAGATATTGCCAACGCTGTCCACCGCGATTCCGGTCGCTTCCATGAGCTGGCCGTCGCCCGTTCCCCTGCCGGACCATCGCGCGAGGAGGTTACCGTCTGGCCCTGCCTTGAAAATGAAGGTGCCTTCGATATACTCGTCGACGTTCAGGATGTAGGCGTTACCGGCGCCATCGAAGGCGATATCGCGCGGACCTGACAGAACCCCCGTCCCGAAGGTCCCCCACTCGGTCACAAACTGGTACTCCCCGGCGGCCGCGGCAACCTCGACGCCGCAGGCAAGCAGCAAGACGAGGACAAGTGCTGCTCC
>DAEF01000055.1 GCA_002495225.1 Methanoregulaceae archaeon UBA288
ACCGACCTCCACCCCGACACCGACCTCCACCCCGACGCCCACGCCGACGCCCACGCCGACGGCGACCCCCGAGCCGACACCGGTCGTCACCGCGGTCGCGACCCCGACGCCCGTCCCGGCCCTGGCCACGCCCACTGCGCAGGTCACGTATGGAAAGCGGTACGCGATCGGCGACCCGGGCGCGTTCCTCGGGACCAAGTTCGGGTCCAACGGGTCCGCGACCGGCACGAACGGCCCGAGCGCGGTGACGATAACCGAGCCGGCCCTGAAGCCCGGCAGCCGCGCCTACGGGATCACCCCGCCGGCGGGCATGTTCATCCGCTGGTACCCGGCCGCCCGGTGGGCGGCAGGGCTCCGCTAACCTCTTTTTCGCTCTCTCTTTCCGCCCTTTCCGGTCCTGCTCCGCGCGCCCCGCAGCCCTCCGCCGATCACCGTCCCTCACGGCCGGTACAGCGCCCGTTCCGGCCGTCTTCGGCCCCCTTCGTGACCGGCCGCCCCGTCCTCTGTTCGTGGTGATGGAAAAAGCAATATATCGCCGGTCCAATCATCTACTTGATGGGGCCGATCTCGTTCGCACCGTGGACTGCGGGGAGGGCAGCCCACGCCCCCGATACCGGTGCCCCGACGGGCCCGGGGATCCGCTCGCGCGAGGACTACTATCGGTACCTCGAGGCCGACCGCCTCGCCCTCGAGCAGACACGGACGCGCCCCCGCCTCTTCGGGGACGGCGTCTGGCGGTTCCAGCGCCTGCTCCGGGCGGTCGAGTACCACGACGCCTGCCGACGGGCCTGGTACCACCGCCCGATGAGGACCGTTCTCTACCTCTGCCTCCATCTGGCCTCGGTCCGGCTCGGCTTCACGATCCCGCCGCACGTCTTCGGCCCGGGCCTCTCGCTCGCGCACCGCGGGACGGTCGTGGTCAACTCGTGCGCCCGCGTGGGCGCGAACTGCCGGCTCCACGCCTGCACCAACATCGGCTCCTGGCCGGGGGCGGCGGCGACGCACGCGCCGGTGGTCGGGGAGAACGTCTACATCGGTCCCGGCGCGGTCCTGTACGGGCCGATCACGATCGCGGACAACATCGCGATCGGCGCGAACTCGGTGGTGACCACGTCGTTCACGGAGCCGGACATCACGATCGCGGGTGCGCCGGCGCGGAAGATCCACGACGGGGGCACGACGCGCTTCGCCCAGCCCGGGCAGCACGTCCTGCCCGCACCGCTCCCGGCACCGGTGGGAGAGCCGGACGCGCCCCCGGCGCCGCCCGCATCCCCGGACGCGTTCGCTGAGGGGCCGGCGCAGCCGGCTCTCGCGGACGCGGGGGCGCTTCGCTGACCGCCCGCCGAACGATATCGCAAGATTAATTGGATCCGGCTGGCAACTTCCTCCCATGGCGATGGTGATATGACCCGGTGCCCCGAATGCGGCTCCCCGCTCGGTGACGGCGATTCGGCCTGCCCCGCGTGCGGCCTGATCGTCGGCGGGCCCGCGCCGGTGGAGGGAGCCGGCCCGGCCCCCGAGGAACCCGGAGCGGAGGCCGTCCTGACCCCCTCTCCGGTCGACGAGGAGCCGGGGCAGCTCTGCCCCGAGTGCGGCACGTTCAACCCGCCGGAGGCCCGGTTCTGCATCAGGTGCCGGCACTCGTTCGCCGGTGAGGCCACCTTCTTCGGGCTGAGCTGGGTCGTGGTCCCCGCGGTGCTCGGGGTGTTCCTGATCGTCGCAATGGCGGCGGCGTTCTCGATGGGGGCCTTCGGGGGAGCGGACGAGGAGAACGGGTCGAGTTCGGCCGCGACGGCCGGCGCAGAGGAGCTCGCGACGCAGGCCGTCAACATCAGCCGCAACGCGACCCTGCTGAACAGGACTGCGACCCCGACGGCGGGCGCGAACAATACGACCGCGCTGGGCGCACGGCCGCTGAACGCGACGCCCACGCGGACGGTGGACCCGAACGCCACGCCCTGGAACGCGAAGGAGGGGTCCGGGATCTACCACACGGAGGGCGGGACGCACTACGTGGACGCGAGCCCCGAGATCCGGCTGCTCCAGGGGAAGGCCGCGGCCACGCCGACGCCGGTGGCGTTCGGGCTCGGCGACGGCTCGGGCCACGCGACGGGCCCGCTGAGCTGGGTCGGGACGGGGAACTGGACCCCCGGGTTCATCGACCTGCCGGCCGGCGACGCGCAGGTGGTCCTGCTCTCGAAGGAAACGACGGCGTTCGTCGTGGTGGACGAGGCAGGGACGCGGGCGGGTTACGGCGTCTTCTCTCCGCCGGGAGGGACGTACACGGTGCCGATCCCGCAGGCCGGCCGGTACGTGATCGCGTTCGGCACGGCGAACCGGACGGACTCCTGGTCCGCGACGGTCCTGCTGCCGGGAGCGGCCGGCGGGCAGGCGGTGGCCCCGCCCGTCCCGACGCCGAACATGCAGCTCCTCTCGTTCTCTGGGACGGGCGGCGGCACGCCCGGGACGTTCAACCTGACGCCGGGGACGGTGCACGTGCAGCTCTATGCGGACGAGATGACGATCGCCTACCTCAAGGACCCCTGGGGGGTGACCCTCTCCACGACCGTTGCCGGGCCGAACGCCGGCGGGTCGACAGTGGCCGTCACGCAGTCCGGGCGGTACCGCCTCGACGTCTGGGGCACGGGCACGTGGTCCGCGACGGTGACCTGGACGGGGACGCCGGAGGCGGGCGGGCCGACGCTGGATACTGGGGGTTCCATGGTACAGACGAGTACGGTGGTCGCGACACCACCTATCACCACCGGTCCAACAATGGTCACGACGACCGTGTCTCCCTATGCCAGCATGTTTGCTTCCGTCGTAAAAGTCTACGTCACTGCCGAAAGGGAGAATTGGGACGCTGACGCCGCTAATGACGGGATCGCGGTTTACCCAAGGCTCAGGGATGATTCAGATCAAACGGTAAAATGGGCCGGGCCTGTGTTACCTGTGGACATAGAGATCTGGACCATAAAATATGATGACAATAATCAACAGCAGAAAGGTAAGCTAGTCTACAAGGGAAGCGGGACAATTGATGACTGGGAGGACGGTTTAGACTTTCTTGGAGGAGGCGGCATCCGAATTCCGTACGAACAACTGACAGTGTCGCCGGGAGAAACATTGGGCTTGACCTTCGCTCGGATCTACACGCCTGATGGTAGAAGTTTTGAGGGTGTCTATCCAAGGACACGAATTACCCCCTCATGACCTCTTTGTTTAATTATTAAATAGAGATAAAATAAACATCATCCTAACTCCCTTTACCATAGAATTATGGTAGATGATGTTTTCGACTCCTTGCCAAGGTGTGATGGTGATTGTATTCTATCGGGACAAGTGACTGTTGACACACAGCAATTTTCCAAATGTTTCCGCGTACGGCTCGCAGTGGCCCGCACTCTCTTTCATACTGCAAAACGAGCGTCGTAATTTCTTTCGCGGCGAACGGACCCCCGGACCGGCGACGATAAACAGCGGGCCCGATGAGATTCCGCCGCATGTGGTGCTGTGCTCAATCTCCCCTGCGAACCAAGAGAGGGCTCTACCAACTCGCCTCCGGCGCCCTCAGGATCGGCCACTCCAGGAGCTTGGAGGACGACGAGGGGCGGGCCGCGACGAATCGTCAGCTCCTCCCCGTCGACCCCCATGATCGACCGCGCTCCACGGCCGATGCAATCACCCATTGTTGGCCCCGGCCGTCTACGCGCTCTGAGGGGACTCCCGTTCTCCTCGCTTGTCCAACGACTGCGCCTGCGGGTACCGGCCCTGCGATCCTGTCGTCCGGCCGACGGCCCGGTGTAGAGGAACGGCAGGATGATGGTGGAACAGGACCCGGTTGTACGCATGGCGGGAAGGGGCCTCCTNNCGGCCGGACCTGGTCGTCGGTGCCGGTCTCTTCGTCGTCGCGGGCGAGATCCTGGCCTTGGGCCAGCTCCCGGCCGCCGGCACGGCCCTGCTCGGGTTCCTGACAGGCCTCTTCGTCTCAAGGTCGGCCACCATCTCCAACGACTACTTCGACCGCGAGGTGGACCGGGTCAACCGGCCCGATCGCACCCTCCCCTCGGGCCACGTCTCCGCCACAGAGCTCTGGGCGCTCTTTGTCGCCTTCGCGGTCGCGGGCCTGGCCTCCGCGGCCCATCTCGGCCCCGCCGTGCTCGCTCTGGCCGCGGCCGTCTAAGGGGTCGCCCTCTTCTACAACCTCCGGCTCAAGGAGGCCGGGTTCCTCGGAAACATGGCCGTCGCCGTCTGCGTCTCGATGACGGTCGTCATCGGCGGGACGGTGGCCGGCGCGGTCAACGGGCTCGTGCTGACCGTCGCCGGGCTGGCGTTCCTCTTCGACCTCGGCGAGGAGGTCGCCTCCGACGCCATGGACGTCGAGGGCGATAGCGTTCGGTCGTCGCGGAGCATCGCGGCGACGGCCGGCCGGGCGCAGGCCCTCCGGCTCCCGGGGGCCGCGTTCGCCCTCTTCGTCGCCCTGACCTCTCTCCCGTGCGCCGCAGCCGGCCTCTGCATGTCGTACCTCGCCCCACGGCTCGTCCGGAGCACGACGATCGCGGAGGGGCGGGTCTTCGTCCGCCGCCTGTACCTGGCGTGGGGCGCGTTCGTGGTCCTCTTCGCCCTCGCCAGCCTCCTGTGACGGTCGCCGGGAGGGACGGCCGGCGCTGCTCTGAAACACAGCCCAAGCGGAACAGCGAAGAGCAACCCCGGCTCCCCGAAGGCGATAGTCTCATGGTGCCCGGCGGATACTGATCCTTATGCAATATCGCCGGGCCCGGGCGGTCCTCGTGCTGCTGCTCCTCGCACTCCTTACGCCCGGAGCCCTCGCGGCCGGCGACGCGTCCGGCGGGTTCGGCCACGTCTACCCGGCCCCCGACCCGTCCGATCCCGTCGATGTGCCCGCCCCGTTCCCCGCGTCGCCCGCCGCCATCGCGATGACCCGGCTCTTCCCCGCGACGGCCGAACCCCAGCCGACCTTCGCACCGGGCAACGGCTCCGCGCACGTCTACGTCTCCGCCCGGGACTCGACCGTGGCACCACCGCCGAACTCCACCCTCTTCGTCTGCGACGGCGCCGGCGACGAGGTCGAGATCGCCGCCGCCATCGCGGCGGCCCCGGGCGGGATCGTCGAGCTGCTCGACGGCAGCTTCCGCTGCTCGGGCCGGATCACCCTGCCGGCCCATACGACACTCCAGGGGCAGGGCTCGTCGAAAACCACCATCGAGATCCTGCCGAAGAACGGCGGCACGGGCTACCTCCCGATCGACACCGGCGGAGAGTACGTGAACATCGTCGGCTTCACCATGCGCGGGAACGCCTTCGTCATGGTCACCCGGAGCCACGTCCGCGTCCGCGACGTCCTGGGGACCAGCATCGACCTCGGCGGAACGTGGCGCCCGGCCTCAGGCAACGGCATGTTCTTTGTCTGGGTCGCCCCGCCCGTGACCGTGATCGACGACGTCGAGTTCTACCAGTGCCGCGCCGTCGACTGCCACACGCACGGCTTCAACATGAACCAGGACTACCGCGACTTCGTCGAGCGGACCATCTCCAACGTCCGGTTCCTAGACTGCAGTGCCGTGAGGTGCGGCTTCGGACGGGTCGGCGATCCGGGCGTCACGGACGCGATAAACCAGTCGCGCTCGGAGTGGATCACCGGCTTCGACCTCCACGAGTGGCAGGATCTCGTCAACTGCGAGGTCGTCAACTGCGTCGCCGAAAACAACTGGGAGTCCGGGTTCCACCTCGAGCCCGGGGCCCGGTACGACAGCAACGGCGGGAACATCGGGCCGCGGACGGTCTCGCAGAACATCGTCTTCAAAAACTGCGTCAGCTCGAACAACGGCCAGCGGAACACCTACGCGGGCCACTTCTTCATGTCCGGCTACTACCTCTCTCGCGACACGCACCTCGAGAACTGCGTCTCGTTCAACAACCGGAACTGCGGGTATTACGTCCACGGCGGCGCCAACAGCTCCTTTGTCGGCTGCACGGACGACGGCAGCACTTACGGCTGGAAGGTCTGCAAGGCGAGCGAGGTGATCACGATCACGGACTGCACCTCCCGGAACAACCTCCGCTGGGCGTTCTGGCTCGCGTTCTCCCGGCAGATCCGCGTGGAGGACTTCCGGCACTCCGGCGTCGTCGGTGACCGCGGGTACCAGAGCATCCTGGGGTGGTACAAGGACGAGGCCCCGTACCAGCTGCCCGTGACCGACTCCTCGTTCGAGATCACGGCCGGTGGCAACGGGATGCCGATCATCAACCAGGACGGGGACGGGAACACGTACACGCTCCTGCGGGCGGAGACGGGGCCCGCAGACCCGGTCTTGGCGGAGTTCACGGCAACCCCGACCTCGGGCGACGCCCCGCTTTCGGTCCGGTTCGATGACCACTCGACGAACGCGACCCGGTGGTGGTGGGACTTCGGGGACGGGACCGGCTCGCACGAGCGGGACCCGGTCCACGTGTACGGCGCCCCGGGCAACTACACGGTGACCCTGATGGCCGCGAACGATATGGTGTACGACGCGGAGACGAGGGCCGACGGCATCTGCGTCAGGAGCCCGGTCCAGGCCTCCTTCTTGGCGAACCGGACCTCGGGGCCGGCCCCGCTCGGGGTCGCGTTCACGGACACCTCGTACGGGAGTCCGACGTCCTGGCGCTGGGACTTCGGCGACGGCACGACCTCGACCGACCGGCACACCGTGCACGTCTACGAGAGCCCCGGTACCTACTCGGTGACCCTGACCGCCGGAAAAGCCGACTTCGAGCACACGACGACGGCTATCGACGGCATCGCCGCGACGGCACCCCCGCCGGCCATCGGCGGAATCCCCGGGGCGACCTCGCCGCCGACGGACACGGACGGCGACGGGATACTCGACGATCTGAACGGCAACGGACGGCGGGACTTCGCGGACGTCGTGCTGTACTTCAACCAGATGAGCTGGCTCGCGGCATACGCGCCGGTCTCGCAAATTGACTGCAACGGGAACGGCCGGGTCGACTTCGCCGACGTCGTCTGGCTCTTCAACCGTCTGTAGACCACCGGCCCCTTTGCCTCCTGGGGGGGGGCCGGAGAGGGATGCGAGAGGGCGGGAGAGGCTATTTATACGGACGCTTCCATCTCTTCTCGAGGGCGAGCGCGTGGCCTCTCTTCTCTATTACGACCCCGACCCTGCCTGGCGGGATGCGGTCGGTCGCGACCTCCCCGACGCGTCCGTGACGGTGCTGACCGCCGCGACCTTCGGGGACGCGATCGCGCTCCTCCGGCGCGAACCGGTCGACGCCGTCGCGGCCGATCCGCCCGACACCGAGGTCCTTTCGTTCGTCTCGGCCGTCGGGCAGCTGCGACGGGGGGTCCCCGTCGTTCTCTTCATGCCGCTCGCCCGGGCGCGGTCGGCGTTCGAGGGCATGAACAGCGGCGCCGACCGGTTCGTGGAGAAGCGGGAACCTGCCGCGGAGACGGCCCGCGCCCTCGCGAACGTCGTCCACGAGGCGATCGGTCGCCGGACGCGCGTACGGAGCCTGGAGGAGCGGGCGGAGCAGCTCGAGTTCCTCTCCCAAACGGCGCTCGACTTCGTCGGGATGAAGGATGGCGACGACGTTTACGCCTACATCGCCCGGAAGCTCGCGGAGATCGTGGACGGCTCGACGGTCGGGGCTACGAGCCTGGACGCGGAGCGGGGTATCCTGACCACCCGGGCCATCGCGGGCCCCCCGGAGGACCTGGCCGTGCTCGAGGAGGAGCTCGGCCGGCCCTTCGTGGGGATCGAGATGGCGGTCGGCGCGGAGCCCGCCGCCGCGGTGGTCTTCGGCTGCCGTGCCCTGGTCGAGGGGCCGTCCTCGCTCGGCGTGCTCTTCTTCGGCCATATCCCCGCCGGGGTCGCCGAGCGGATCGATGCCCGGCTCTCGTGGGGCAGGTCCTACATCATGGGCCTCTCCTGCCGCGAGGGCGTGCTCGGGGACATCATCATCCGGTTGAAACGCGGGGGCGAGCTCGAGAACCGGGACCTGATCGAGGCGTTCGTGGGACAGGCCTCGGTTGCGCTCCTGCGCCGCCGGGCGATCCGGGGCCTCCGCGAGAGCGAGGCCCGGTACCGCGCCGTGGTCGAGAGCCAGCACGAGCTCGTCTGCCGGTTCCGGCCGGACGGCACCCATCTCTTCGCGAACGATGCCTACTGCCGGTTCTTCGGCCTTGACCCGGCCGCGATCGTCGGCACGCGGTTCACGCCCGTGGTGCCGGGGGATGAGCGCAGGAGGCTGCGGGAGTACTTCGCGGGGTTCTCGCCGTCGTCGCCCGTCAAGACGATCGAGCACCGGGTGGCGGGCTCCGACGGCACGGTCCGCTGGCTCCAGTGGTCGGACCGGGCCTTCTTCGGCTGCGACGGCCGGGTCGAGGAGTTCCAGTCGGTCGGCCGCGACGTGACCGAACGGAGAGAGACCGAGGCGGCCCTTGCCGCGCTGACGGCGGAGCTCGAGGCGCGGGTCGAGACCGCGACGGCCGGGCTCAGGGCGGCGAACCGCGACCTCGAGGCCTTCTCGCGCCACGTCTCCCACGACCTCCGCGCGCCCCTGCGGGCGATCGACGGCTACCTCGGCATCATGATGGCCCGGTTCGGCCCCGACCTCCCGCCCGATGCGGTGGTCTACGTGGGGCGCGCCCGGGAGGGGGTCCTGCGTGCGAACCGGTTCCTCGAGGCGCTCCTCTCGCTCTCGCGCCTCTCCAACCGGCCCCTGCAGGTCGAGCGCGTCGAGCCCGCGGCGGTCGTCCGGGGCGTGCTCGACGAACTGCTGCCGGACCCGGGCGAGCGACGGGTCGAGGTGGAGGTCGAGTCCCTGCCGTCATGTCACGCGGACCCGGAGTTGCTCCGGCACGTCTTCCAGAACCTGCTGTCGAACGCGCTGAAGTTCACGAGGATCCGGAGCCCGGCGCGGATCAGGGTCGGCGCGTCGGCGGAGGGGGAGGAGACGGTCTTCTTCGTCTCGGACAACGGCGTCGGGTTCCCGGCCGAGATCGGCGCGAGGGTGTACGACGACTTCGCGCGGTTCCACGACCCGGGGGAGTACGAGGGCTCGGGGCTCGGACTGCCGCTCGTCCGGCGGATCGTGGAGCGGCACGGCGGGCGATGCTGGGCCGAGGGGGCGGTCGATCGCGGCGCGACCTTCTCGTTCACTCTCCCGGCCGCGTGAGGCGGTGAGCCGAAACGGCGTCCGGCCATCCGTGCCTCCGGCACGGAACAGGCCTCTTTTGCGTTTTTCGGCGGGCTACGAACCATTCTGTTCGAAAGATTTAACGTGGGAGATGCATATTGGAGATAATCGCGCGCGGAGTGACAGGCTCCCTTTGACGGTCTCCGGCCCGGGCCCCGCGCCATTCCGCCGCGCGGGATGAACCTCACAGGTGCAGCAATCGCCGCTTCCTAGCGAAGCGGCCGGAGGACGAATCATGCATCAGATCGCATCTCATCGCGGGCGCTTCGGCGCCCCAGCGCCGGCGGCGCTCCTGCTGCTGGCACTCTGCCTGCTCGCCGGGAGCGTGCAGGCCCTGGACGACCCACAGGATATGGCCGCGCTCGTCGCGGACGTCTCGCTCCCTGCCGGGGGAGTCGGGGCGCCGCCCGCGCCGGAGGGGTACGAGACGCCGATCGTCGTCAACGACGCCGACCAGGTCGCTCCGGCCCTCTACGGCACGCGCATCGTCTGGCAGGACTGGCGGAACGGCGACAACGCCGAAGGAGACATCTACTCGTTCGACCTCGCCACCCGCCTCGAGCTGCCGGAGGGCGCAGCGTCGTCCGACTACGGAAAGGCCGTCCCCAACGATTATGACCCGGCCGTCTCGAGCGCCGGGATCTTCTGGGTCCACGCCGGCCGTTCCGACGCCGATATCAACAACGAAGTCAGGGGCCGCACCCTCGCGGGCGAGCCGATCAACCTCACCTATCCCTCGGGGGGCGGGTACACGGACTTCTCCGAGCTGGCCGCCGACGCGGACTGGGTGGCCTTCGTCTTTCACGACGGCAGCGGGTACCACCTGGTCAGGCTCTCCACGACCTACGGGCAGTATTATTACGACCGGGAGACGGTGAACGAGATCCGCTCGCCCGACGTCAGCGGCGATACCGTCACCTGGCAGGAGTACGACGGCAACGACTGGAACGTCTGGGCCGTCGTCCCCGGGCACGGATCGCCCATCGCCCTCGCGAACGACCCGTACGACCAGGTCTCGCCGACGGTCGACGGGACGCGCGTGGTCTGGGCCGACAACCGGAGCGGCGACTGGGACCTCTGGACCGCCGACCTCTCGCAGCCGAACCCCGTCGAGGCTCCCTGGCTCGTGGCGCCCGGCGACCAGGCGAACCCGCACCTCGACGGCGACCGGCTGGTCTGGGAGGACGACCGCGACGGCGACTGGGACATCTGGCTCGGGAGCCTCTCGAGCGGTGACACGGCCCCCCTCTGCGACGCGGAGGGCAACCAGCGTGCCCCGTCCGTCGACGGCGACCGGATCGTCTGGCAGGACCGGCGGAACGGGAACTGGGACATCTACCTGTTCACGGCCTCCTCGACGGGCCCGGTGCCCGTCCCGACGCCGGGCCCGCTCGTGATCGAGTCCCCCGGGACGTACACGATCGCGGCCGACGGCTTCGACGGCACCGCCACGCCGATCGAGATACGGGCCTCGAATGTCGTCCTCGACGGCGGCGACCACACCATCGACGGCACGGGAGGGGACGGCAGCTGCGGCATTCTGGTCGGCGCCGACGGCCCCCTCTCGGACGTGGTCGTGCGGAACCTCCGGCTCACCAACTGGGAGACCGGCATCCGCGCCGAGAACGTCACCGGCTCTGTGATCGAGGACTGCGAGGTCGCGCACAACCATGACGGGATCGCCCTCGTAGATGCGCGGGACGTGGAGGTCCGTGACAACCTGGTCGTCGCCAACGAGGAGACGGGCATCCGGGTATCGGGCTCTGAGGAGACGACGGTCCGGGACAACGACGTGGTCAGGACGGGCGACGGCTTCGATCGCTTCGTCTCCTGGACGATGGACGAGAGCACCTTCGCCATCGCGCTCGGGCGTTCCGCGGGGACCGTTGTCAGCGGCAACGACCTCGGCGGCGAGTACAGCAGCCTGGTCTTCGCGGACTCGCCGGGCACCCTGGTGACCGGAAACCAGCTCACCGGCCGGCGGATCGGGATCTACGGGTCCTTCATCGGCGAGAACGAGGGGTGCGCCGTCTTCAACAACGTCTTCAGAAACATCGACAACGTCTACGGCTCGCTGGCGAACGCCAGCTGGAACACGACTCCGTCGCCGGGACCGAATATCGTGGGCGGCCCGCAGCTCGGCGGCAACTTCTGGGCGACCCCCGACGGCACGGGCTTCTCCGAGACGACCCCCGATGCGGACGGTGACGGGTTCTCCGACGAGCCGTTCGAGACGGATTTCGGCCGGGACTCCCTGCCGCTCGCGCCGTGGACGGGGCCGGTTGTCGTCGCCCTCCCCGGGGGCGCCGGCCTGCCGACGGACCCCAACGGCGACGGGACGTACGACGACGTGAACGGCAACGGCCGTGCCGACTTCGCGGACGTGGTCCTCTACTTCAACCAGATGGCCTGGATCGCGGACCACGAGCCTCCCGGCCTCTTCGACTACAATGCGAACGGCCGCATCGACTTCGCGGACGTCGTCTGGCTCTTCAACGCGCTCTGAGCGGCGGTCCGCACCCCCGCTCTCCCTCTTCTCCGGGGACCGCGCTCCTGCGGCCCCCGGGCTCCGAACCATAGATGAGCGAAGCCGGCGGTTCCCGAACGCGCGTGCTCCCCGTGTGTCGTCTGTGTCGAACCTCTGGGTCCGTAACTTCCCCCCGTTCCGGGGGGAATGATGGGCGTGGTGATCGGAGTTCGCGGGCGTGGTCAGATGGACCGTTGAGCGGCACGGTCCGCGTCGCGTCCGCGCCGGGGAGGGGCTCGACCTTCTTCACCCTCCCGGCGTCCGCCAATCGCGGGGAAGGGGCCGAAAAGAGAGGGGGCCGAATCCTCGGACCCGATCCCCCGGCGTCGGCGTTCCCGACTAGGCCTCGCCCTTGGCCGAGGCGACCGAGCGGGCGATAAGGATCGTAGCTATCACGGCGGCGATCGTGATGATCACCGCGTAGATCAGCTGGCCCGTGATCGTGTCGGTCGTGCCGAAGACGGCCTTGAAGATCGCCTGGATCGCGCCGTTCCACGCGAGCGCGGCGACAAGGCCGAACGCGGCGGTCACCAGCGCGGCGATCTGGGTTAGAACTTCCGTTTTAAGAGTCATGGCATTCTCGCGTAATGATCGCGGGGTGGAAGGAGATGAACCTTTCGCTTCCGGGCGAATCTTCGCGGGCCCGGCGGCGGACGCCCTCGAGCGCGATCGCCGAGATACCGCCGCACGCGCCTGGCATCGTTACCCCTGTATCACGGACTCCCCGAAGGGGGAATCCCACGTTGCGTGTACTCTAAATAGGTGGGCGTCGCAGAACCGGTTAGGTATCACAATGTGGTTCTACATCCTCGTGATCCTCCTCGGGCTCGTCTTCGGCTACATGCGCCCGGGGAAGGAGAGCAAGCTGGGGCTGCTCAAGAACGGGATCATCATCGGCATCGTACTTGGCGTCGTCCTGGGCCTGGTCGGCTGGTTCCTGAACATGTCCTTCTTCGGGACGTCTTCCTGGCTGGGGATCGTCTGGGACATCATCATCCTCACGGTCCTCTTCATCATAGGCGTCTTCCTGGGGGATCTGATCGAAGGCATGCGGAGGTAAACGGGGGTGGGGCCGCACTCCCCCTCCCTCCTTCGATCCCCGTCCAGCCTCTCTCTCTTTCTTTTCGCGCCCTCACTCCCTCACATCCCTCCTGCGCGAGGAGTCTTCAGCGTGCATGTCTCCCGGAGCGAGGAGAGACGACGGTCCTGGCCCGTCCTCCAGCCTCGCCCGGATCGACGACGAGCGCGACCAGGCGCGGGTGGGAGACCAGAACACGGTTCGGCCGTGAACGCCCGGGGCGACCTTCCCGACTGCGACAACTACCACGAACGGGTGCACGTAGTCCGGGGATTCCCCCTGCCAGCTGCCCAGGGTTCGGCCCGGGTGGCCCGGCTGAGTACGGGTGCGCGACGGAGGGACGTCCCGATGGTTCCGGCCGATAGAGAGAGCGGGACGTCCGGGCCACGTTCAGTGTCGCGGTTGCCCCCCCGGTGCCTTCGCGTCGCCACCTCCGTGATCGCGGGCCGGGCGACGGTATCGGTGTTTCCCCGGTCGCCAGTTCCCGTGGATGATTCCGGTCACGCTCCCGTCCGTGTATTCGCGTGACGCTGCGGTGCAGGAGCAGGCCCCGACGCCGTTGACCCCGGTCAGGAGCCGGGTGCGGCGGGAGTGGCCGTCGTCGCCGATCGCCCCCCCGGGCCCGTTTTATCCCGCGGGCGGCAGCCGGACGCGGAGGGCATCGCCTCGCGGAGCCGGTGCCGGGAGCCCGCGGGGTCGAGGTCGACATTCGAGATGGACCCGAAGAGCGCACCAGCGATGAACCCGCCACCCCGGGTTCCCCCTTCAACGCCATGGATTCTGCGAGCCTTTGGACGGCGAGTCCTGGTGGGACCCGGATCAGCACGTCCGGGAGTGCCACGGTCTCGGGATTCTCACCGCAGACGCAGCGGACTCTGCAGGCACATCCCCGCGTGGTCTCTTCGCACTGGTGCCGAGCATCTTTTCAGGCACGTCGCTCATCCCACAGGGGAAGATCACGGTCCCGTCCTGGCGGCGTGGTCGTCCTGCGGTGATGTAGGGAAAGTGATATTCGGTAAGACGGGGTATTTCCTCTACTGTGCAGGAGTCCCCGTCCCCCTCCCCTGACACCGCTGCAGAACCGCGCCTTCCCGACCCGGCCCTCCGGGAGATCATCGAGGGTATCCGGGAGCCGGCCCTGCTCTGCCTGCCCGGCGGCCAGATCGCGGCAGTGAACCGCGCGGCCGAACGGCTCGTTGGGAGAGCGGTGGTCGGGACGACCCTCAACCAGGTCTTCGACCGGAACCCGGCCCGCCGCCCCGACGGGAGCCCGATCCTCCGCGGCGACCTCCCCTACGCCCGGGCCCTCCGGGGAGAGATCGTGACCCAGGGCGAACGTATCGAGATCTCCCTCCCGGACGGTTTGACGTACGTCACCCTGATCACCTCGACCCCCATCCTCCGGGAAGGTCGGGTGGTGGCCGTGCTCTCGGTCTGGCACGACTTCGACGCGTACGCCCGGCGGCTCGCCCGGCACCGGCTCTCTCCGGGCGGGGACTCCGCCCCGGACCTCTGACGGCTGGCGGCGCTTCCGGCCCGGCACGGTTATCCGTCCCCCCTGCGAACCTCCCGGCAATGGAACCTCCCGCTCACCCGCTCAACGTCCCGTTCCGGCCGTCGCTCAGGTTCCGCCTCTGGTACGG
Organism: Methanoregulaceae archaeon UBA288; assembly: GCA_002495225.1. Lineage (GTDB taxonomy): Archaea > Halobacteriota > Methanomicrobia > Methanomicrobiales > Methanospirillaceae > UBA288. The sequence continues at coordinate 14,468 of DAEF01000055.1, forward strand.
GCTCACGGCCCTGCTCGTGGCGCTGGTCGCGGTCGTCGCCTTCGCGTCGTTCTCGCTCTTCGCCGACCTGCCGGCCGGGATCACTGTCGGCGTCGCCGTCTTCGTCGTCGTCCTGCTCGTGCTCTTCCTCGCCTGGACGGCGCTCTACTACGCCAGCATGGAGTACGAACTCCGGGACGACGAGCTCTCGTGGCGGCGCGGGGTCTGGTTCCGGCGGACCGGGATCGTCCCGTACAACCGGATCACGAACATCGACATCCGGCAGGGGCCGCTGATGCGGGTGCTCGGCATCTCGAACCTGGCCGTACAGACGGCCGGGTACTCCGGCCAGATGGTGCCCGAGATCGTCCTCGAGGCGATGGAGCACGCGGAGGAGCTCCGCGCGACGCTCCGGTCCCGCGTCCGGATGGAGGCGGGGGGCGACGGCACGGGCAGCGGCGCGCCGGCCCCGCGGCCCGCGGCGCAGGGGGCGACGGACCTTCTGATTCTGGAGGAACTGCGCCGGATCCGCACCCTCCTCGAAGCCCGGTGCTGATGGGCAAGGTATAAACCGGACCAGCGGCATGGTGGGATGTATGTGCCCCAGACACCAGCCAGCCAGAGCCCACCAGGGACCGGCCGGAAACCGGCCCGACAACCCGCCCCGCGGCCCGACGGGCCCGAGTCCGGACCGCGTCCGGCGGTGGAACTCCGCGCGACACCACCCGGCGCGGTACCCCGCCAGGGTCGCGATCCCGGAACCGCGCCCGGACCAGGGGCCGCGCCTGCACCCCCGGCGGTACACGCCCGACCGCTCCCCGCACCCGATGGTGGCGAAGCGCCCCCTGCCTCCACCCGTCCACGACCTCCAGCACGAGCCGCACTTCGACCGGTTCGCCTATTTCGATGCCGGGGGGAATGCGGCCCAGCGGATCGAGAGCCCGATACGGCCTCCCATGCGGCTCACCAGGGACGGCCGGATCAAGCCCCGCGACTTCGGCAGGCGCTTCTGAACGGGCGCCGCCCCCGCGCAATCTCTGTCGTTTCCGCCCGCCTCTCCCCGCCGTGAGGTGCAGGAGATGACGAGCGTCGGCAAGCGGGACGGCCGGACCGGGGAGTTCGTGCCCGAGAAGATCGTGACGAGCGAGGTCAAGTCGGGGGCGACGCCCGAGATCGGGCGCGAGATCGCCGGGCGGATCCGGAACTCGGCCGGGGCGTCTATCAGCACCCGCGAGATCCGGGAGCGGGTCATCGACGAGCCGGGCGGACCCCAGGTGGCGCGAGTACTGGGAGGTCTGCGACCGGGCCGTCAAGCCACGGGCGTGAGACAGGGGGGGATCACGCGGGCGCTCCGCGGGCGTCCCCCATCAGATAGCCGCCGAAGGCGAGCACGAAGAGCACGACCGGGTAGGCGATCCACCGTTCGAGCCCTCCGGGGCCGAAGACGGCCATCGGGCTCGCGCTGCCCATGACGAAGTACGAGACGAGGGTCAGAAGCGAGATCGCCCCGAGCGCGGCCGTGATATAGCGGAGCGGGGAGCGGACCACGGTGGCGGCCGCGATGGCCGAGACGGCACCCGCGACGAAGGTGAGCAGGGCCGAGAGCGCGTGGATATTGCCCCAGTTCCCGGGGAAGACCCCGACCAGGAATGCGCCCAGGCCGAAGAGCCCGAGCGGGACCGTGGCCGTCCAGACGTAGCCGGCTCAGAAGAGGGCGAACGCGGCCCCGAGCACGAGCAGCCCCGTCGCGAGCATGGTGGCGTTGAAGATCGTGGCCGAGGGCTGGAGGATGACACTGTCCGGCGGACGGGTCGCGCCGAGGTCGCTGATGTGGTTCTGGGCCGTGCTGTACGCGGGATAGAAGGTCTCGGCCGAGATGATGCCCATAAGGGCGACGCAGCCAGCGAGGACGAGGAGGGCGCCGGCGAGGGAGACGAGCCGGCCGATGGCGTTGGTGTACTCCGTCACGCAAATCGCACCTCGTATTTTCTGTGTGAATATATCCCTTGCTGTTGTATGAGTTGAAGGTTCATTCCTGGGTCCCGCGACGACCCCGTGAAGGAATGGACGGGTTTTCGAATCCACCTCGCGGTGTTCGTGGCCGTGAACCTCTTTCTGAAAACCATCCGGTGGACCGCCACCTGCCCGGGGAACAACCCCGGGCGTCTTCGCGACCTTCGGGGGGCATCGGGAGCGCCGCCCGCTGCATCGGTACGTCTCCGAATACGACGCCACCGGGCCGGAGTGCCGGAGGCACGAGGGGGAGGCAGATCCCCCGCTCAGGTGAGGAGTTCCACGATCGGCTGCCGGAGCTTGGGCCCGGGCTCGTCAACCCCGTACCCGATCGGGCAGAGCATGACCGGCACGAGCGGGGCTGGGACGCCGTTCGACGCGAGCAGCCCGTCGAGCCTCCGGATCAGCCCGTCGTAATCGGGGTCGGCGCAGAAGACGAGCAGGTGGGAGCAGGTCGTGACCTGGGGCTTGGTCGAAGGCAACCGGCTGGAGCCGCTCTTTTTCGGCCGGTTCCGTGACGACCCGGATCCGCCGGGGCTGGAGGTTGATGGCCGAGGGGGCTGACCGGACGATCTCGAGGAGCTCGCGGACCGTCTCCTCGGGCACGGTCCGGCCAGGGGCTCATCACGGGCCTGATCCAGGATCAGGCCGTTGCCCGGGCCCGAAAAGTCGTCGCGTTCTGCCGCGAGAACGGCCAGGCCCCGAGCGCCTGGGCGCGATCATCGACCGCGTCGGGTTCGACGCGTTCGTCCGGGCCGTACTCTGATAAGGCCGGCGGCGGCCCGCGGCGCCGCGAACCGGCCGGGCAGGCAGTGAGCCCCGGAGTCGGCCGTCCGTGCCGCCCCAGGCGCCTCTCATCTCCGGGCCGGGTCAGGCCTCCCGATCGGCAGCCACCCGCCCCCCTGCGGCCACCGCCAGACCTCGTTGCTGACCACGGCCTTCGGGCCGTTACCTTACGATCGCGGCTGGCCGCAGTGCCTTTTTCGGGACGGGTTCGGGTGCCCCAGCTATGTCTCGAGGCCGTCGTGCACCCCGGTTCTGGCCTGGATCTGGACGCACGGGTCCACGAATTCCCGCACCGACCTGATCGTGGTCCCCGCGCATGACGTCCAGCGGATCCAGGTCATTCTGTTCGAGTTCGCCCGGACCGTGCCGGAGAGCACCTGGTCGTCAAACCCCGCCAGGGACGGGTGGTTGACGGTCCGGGTACCACACCCTACCCGGACTCTTTCCTGGCGGTCCATGCGCCCTTTTCCCGCCCGGAGCTGACAGAGATCGACTCCGCCCCGGCCGACCCCAGTCTTTTTCCCGCTGGCGGTTCCCTAATCAATTACCATGAATGACGACCGCCCCGTCGACCTCAACGCGATCGCCACCCGCGCCATGAAGCAGTACGGCTTCGAGCCCCGGTTCCCCCCTCCCGTCCTCGCCGAGGTCGCGGCCGTACCCCCCGACGCCCTTCCCGACGGCCGGCGGGGCGTCCGCGATCTCACGGACCTCCTCTGGTCCTCGATCGACAACTGGGACTCCATGGACCTCGACCAGATCGAGTACTGCGAGCGCGGGCCCGGAGGCGAGATCCTCTCCCGCGTCGCCATCGCCGACGTCGACCTCTTCGTCGAAAAGGGGTCCGCGACCGACCGGCATGCGGCCCACAACGGCTTCTCGGTCTACACCGGCGTCGTCACCTACCCCATGCTCCCTGACCCGCTCAGCAAGGGGGTGAGCTCCCTCCTCCCGGACGGCGACCGCATGGCCGTCGTGATGGAATACGCGGTCCTCCCCGACGGCAGCGTCCGGCCGGGCGAGCTCTACCCCGCCCGGGTCCGCAACCACGCCAAGCTCGTCTACGAAGAGGTCGGCGAATGGTTCGAGGGGACGGGGGAGATCCCAGCCCTGGTCCGCGATACGCCCGGGCTCGAGGCCCAGCTCCGCCTCCAGCTCGAGGCCATGAAGCGGCTCCGGAAGCGCCGGCACGAGCAGGGCGCGCTCGAGCTCGACACGGTCGAGGCCGAGCCCCTCGTCGAGGACGGCGTCGTCCGCGACCTCGTGGTCCAGCGGCAGAACATGGCGCGGTGCCTTATCGAGGAGTTCATGGTCGCGGCCAACGGGACCATGGTCGCGTTCCTCGAGCGGGCCGATCTCCCCATGCTCCAGCGCGTCGTCCGCGTCCCGCGGTACTGGGACCGGATCGTGGCCACCGCGGCCCTCTACGGCGAGAAGCTGCCCGCGGACCCCGACGCGAAGGCCCTCGCCGCGTTCCTGCTCCGGCGGCGGGCGGCCGACCCGGACCGATTCCCCGACCTCTCCCTGACCGTGATCAAGCTCCTGGGGCCCGGTGAGTACGTGGCGCTCGGGCCCGGCGAGGAGTCCGACGGCCACTTCAGCCTCGCCGTCACGGACTACACCCATGCGACGGCCCCGAACCGGCGGTATCCCGACATGGTCAACCAGCGGCTCGTCGCCTCCGTCCTCGAGGGCACGCCCGTCCCCTACGGTGAGGACGAGCTCGTCGGGCTTGCGGCCTGGCTCTCCGACCGCGAGAAGGGGACCAAGAAGGTCGAGCGGTTCGTGCACAAGGCCGTTGCCGCCGTCCTCCTCCACAACCGTGTCGGCGAGGTCTTCGAGGGGCTCGTCACGGGGGCCTCGCCCAAGGGGACCTGGGTCCGGATCATCACCCCGCCCGTCGAGGGGCGGGTCATGCGCGGCGATGAGGGGCTTGCCGTCGGCGATCGGGTCCAGGTCCGGCTCCTCGGGACCGACGCGTACCGGGGCTTCATCGACTTCGAGAACGCGGGCCGCTGATCCTCGCCTCAGCGTGGCGATCCGGTTCTGCCGTCGCTCGTCTCCGGGCAGGTGTCGGGCCCGCCCTCCTCGCCCCCTTCCGGGACGCGGCAGCCGATGACGCGCCAGCCGCTGCGGGTGTGCTCCTCCACGATCTCGTCGAGGGACCGGCGGTTGGGCGCGTCGTTCCGGATCGCGTCCACGTACTCGTTCTCGTCCTGGTCGAGCAGGTAGAACCGGTCTTTATCGATGTCGTACCCGATCGACTGCGGGGAGATCTCGTTCTCGCCCCAGGTGTAGCCGACCCAGGGCACGGGGGCGAACGGGAGCTCGCTCTCCAACTCGAGCCAGACATCGTCGAGGCTCGGCCCCTCGGGGCGGGTGATGATGTGCCGGAGGAAGGTGACGCGGTACATGGGTGGGCATGGCCGGCCCTGCTATTAATGCGTTGCCAGCCCCCCGTGGGCCGAAGCTGTTATTGCCCGGCAGCGCACGAGAACTCTCTGCATGGCAGAGGTCTGCAATCGGCCCGACCGGGTCGTGGTCGAGATCGGAAGGCTTCGCGGACGGTTCCCGTTCAGCATGGCGCTCGGGCGGGTCTACCACGCGCCGCGCCCCCTGCGCTTCGTCGCCCGGCTACCCGGCGAAATCGACCCGCAGTTCGACTATGTCGTGGTCGACCATTTCCCGGTCGAGGTGGACGCACTCCGGGTCTACTTCGAGCCTGACGGGGTCTTCCCGGACCTTGTCCAGGCCTTCAAGCCGCCGCTCGTCCTCGAGGAGGGAGACGTGCTCGAGCCCACGATCCCTGCAGACCTGCCGGCGGCCTGCAGGACGGGGGCAGGCCCGGGCTGAGCCCGTCAGTCCGTCTCTTCCTCTTCTTCGTCCTCTTCCTCCGTCTGCAAGGCCGACGGTGACGCGGGCGGCTGGGTGTGCTCGACTGTCGGCGGCGCAGTCGGCGCCGCCGTCTCGACCGTCGGGGACGGGGACGGCGTCGATGTCACGGTTGCTTCCGCGGTGGTCTCGGGCGTGGTGTCCAGGGGGACGGGAACGGTCGTCGCCGGCGTCAGGATCGGCACGGGCAGGGTGGTCTCCGGCGCTATCGTGGTGGGAACTGGCTCTTGGGTCGCCGTCTCCGCCGGAGGGGTCCCGGTCGTCGCCGCGGTCATCGTCCTGGCCGAGGGCGTGGTCGCGGGCGCTGCCTCCTCCTGCGTCGGCGTCCGCACCGGGGTGGGGGTCGCGAGCGTCGTCGTCACGTTCTGCCTCGGCGAGGAGGTGGGGGCAGTGGTGATGACGGTGGTCGGCGCGGGCGAGGGGCTCTCGGGCAGGTCCGGAGTCTGGGCGAAGACCGGGTCTGTCGTCGCGATGGTTGCAATCGTCGCCGGGACCGTGCCGTACGTGGCCGCCGAGACCGTCCAGACCTCGGTCGGGATCGTCGTCATCGCGGTCCGCTCGATGCTCGCCGTGGCGGCAGCAGTCGACGCCTCCCCAGTCCCGGGTGTCGCGGGCGCCGCCGTCTCGGTCGGGGACTCGGGCGTCACGATCGTCACCTGCGGCGCAGCACTCACCCACGTGGGCAGGGGCTCCGGGGTCGCGTTCCCGGCCGAAGACGCCACATCCGCTCCGTGCTGTGCGAACGGGAGGATCCCCGGCGGTATGAGGGGCGAGGCGAGCCCCACGGCGAAGAGCCCCACACAGGCGAGGACTCCGGCTCCGATGAGGTACCTGAGGAGACGTTCGCCGTCCATACGATCCTGCGATTGACTTTAGAACTGATGAAGGTTCCGACCCGCGTGCGGGGGTGGAGGTAAAAGGAGCTCCGACCGAAAGTTTTCTCTCATCTCGGCTCCCCTCAATCGGATATACAACGCCCTGCGGGGATTTATCGGGAACATGTGCCAGGTCACTGCCGTGGTGTCCCCTCTGCCCCGGCGAGGCGACGGAGGCTACGAGGCCACCATGCTCACCAACCGGCTGCTGCTCCTCCAGGAACGGCTCGACGCGGTCGTCTCCCGACGCCCCCGCCGGCGCGAAGAGCCGTCACCCGCGGGCGAACGGGCGCTCTGCCGGCACCGGGGCGACTACCTCGGGAGCGACCCGCAACTCAGGCAGAGCAACTACGACAGGACCCAGGCACCGTCGATGCACCTGGACTACTTTCGCGACCTCCGGGGGCGGCTCGAGTCGGCCGGCCTGCGCGTGACCGACGCGCCGGTCGACATCCGGGGCTTCGACGCCTGGCTTGACCGCTGCGCCGTGCTCGACCGGTACTACCGC
>DAEF01000177.1 GCA_002495225.1 Methanoregulaceae archaeon UBA288
TGAACATGCTCGGCGTCATCAACACGCGCGTGGTCTCGCGGGGGCGGTACGGCCGTACCAAGGAGATGTGGTTCGATGCCAACTCCGGCAAGATCCAGGACGTCCTGATGAAGGATCCGCGCCTGACCGAGCAGGGGCTGAGCCAGATGGACAAGAGCTGGGTCAAGAAGACACTGCGGTGGTGAACATGGACGAAACCGATACGACACTTGTGAGACTGCTCGAAGAGAACAGCCGGATCCCGACGGTCGAGCTGGCCGCGATGCTCAACCTTCCGGCCGCCGAGGTCGAGGAGCGGGTCCGGGCCCTCCAGGTCGCGGGCGTGATCCGACGGTTCACCGCGATCGTGGACCGGGCGCGGACCGACGACGGGGGGGTAGCGGCGATCCTCGAGCTGAAGGTCTCGCCCGAGCGCGACCACGGGTACGACCGGATCGCGGAACGGATCGCCCGTTTCGACGAGGTCCGCTCGGTCCGGCTGATCACGGGGACCTACGACCTCCACGTGCTCGTGGCCGGAACGGACATGCAGGAGATCGCGCGGTTCGTCTCGGAGCACATCGCCCCCATGGAGCGGATCCGCGAGACCGCGACGCACATCATCATGAAGTCCTACAAAGAGAACGGCACGCTCCTCTTCTCCCGCGAATCGGGCGGCGAGCGGCAGCCGTTCTCGTTCTAGGTGCGGCATGCGCGACCACGTCTCGCACGCGGCCCGCACGATCCCCCCGTCCGGGATACGGCGGTTCTTCGACCTCGTCCAGACCATGGACGACGTGATCAGCCTCGGCGTCGGGGAGCCCGACTACTCGACCCCCTGGAAGGCGATCGACGCCTGTATGTACGCGCTCGAGCAGGGGCAGACGTCGTACACCTCGAACCGGGGCCTGCCCGCGCTCTGCGAGCGGATCACGGACGACCTCGCCCGCGACTTCGGGCTCTGCTACGACCCCGAGACCGAGGTGATCGTCACCACCGGCGTCTCGGAGGGGCTCGACATCGCGATCCGGGCGGTGACGGACCCGGGCGACGAGGTGCTCGTGGCCCAGCCGAGCTACGTCAGCTACGGCCCGTGCGTGACGCTCGCCGGCGGGGTGCCTGTCCCCGTCCCGTGCGTCGCCGCCGACCGGTTCCGGCTCGACCCCGACCGGCTGATGGAGCGGGTGACGCCGCGCTCCAAGGCGCTCGTCATCAACTTCCCGAACAACCCGACCGGGGCCGTGATGACGGCCTCGGACCTGAAGGGGATCGCGGACGTGGTCGAGGACCACGACCTGGTGCTCCTCTCGGACGAGGTCTACGGGGAGCTGAGCTACGAGTCGCCGCACGTGCCGTCCGCGACGATCGGCGCGCTCCGCGAGCGGACGATCACCCTGAACGGGTTCTCCAAGGCCTACGCCATGACCGGGTGGCGGGTCGGGTACCTCTGCGCGCCCGCCGAGCTCGCGGACGCGGCCCTCAAGATCCACCAGTACGTGATGCTCTGCGCCCCGCACATGGGCCAGGTGGCGGCGCTCGCGGCGCTCCGCTCGGCGAGGGCCGAGAAGGATGCGATGGTCGAGGAGTACCGGCTCCGCCGGAACCTGGTTGTCGCCGGCCTGAACCGGGCGGGCCTCTCCTGCCACCTCCCCGAGGGGGCGTTCTACGCGTTCCCGTCGATCGAGGGGACGGGCCTCTCGGACGTCGAGTTCGCCGAGCAACTCCTCGCCGAGGAGCGCGTCGCGGTGGTCCCGGGCTCGGTCTTCGGCGAGGGCGGCGCGGGCCACCTCCGCTGCGCGTACGCAGTCTCGCGCGAGGACCTCTCGGAGGCCGTGCGCCGGATCGAGCGGTTCGTCGCGGGTCTCTCCGGGCAGGCCATCCCGGTCCCCGGGGCCCCCCTGACCGTCGACTGACCCGCTCTATTTTTTCTGCCACCAGACCTTCGCGTACCGCGACGGATGGCTGATCACGATTCCTTCACCGTCCCGGGCCGCCGCGAGCGTCGCGAGGTGAGCGCGGAGCTGCGAGCGCTGCTCGTCGCTCTTGGCGCTGAAGCGCTGCGCGAAGTGGCCGAGGGCCTCGTCCAGGTCGGCGAAGCGGTAGGTGCGCTCGAAGGCGAGGACGTCGACTCGCGGCAGAAAGCCGAGCTGGACCAGCACCAGGAAGAGCATGTCGGCCTTCGGCCCGGCGCTGTACGGGGCCCCGTGGAGCGCGGGCCAGAGCGCGGCCGAGTGAACCTCGTAGAACGAGGGGTCCAGGAACCAGTAGAGGGCGACCGTCCCGCCGGGGGCCGCGACCGCGTCCATCTTCAGGAGCGCCTCGCCGATCTCGTCCATGGTGATCGAGAACGAGGCGATCACCAGGTCGAACTCCCCGCCCAGGTCGTGGGCCGGGTCGACGTCCTCCCACCGCTTCCGGACGGCCCGGACGTTCTCGATCCCGTCGCGGGCGAGGTGCTCCTCGAGGACGGCGACCATCCCCTCCGCGGGCTCGACGGCCACGACCTCGCGGACACGGGGCGCGATCGGCAGGGCGAGCGTGCCCGGCCCGGCCCCGATGTCAAGGACCCGCGCCCCGGGCGACAGGGGGAGGCCCGCGATCGTCTCTTCCACGCGCGGCGCGTACTCGTCGCGCGACGACGCGTCGTACCGGCGGGCGTTCTCGTCGCGGCTCCAGAGGTGCCGGCCGTCGTCGTAGCTCCGCGACGACCGGTGCCGCCGCTGGCCGCAGCGCCAGGCCTCGAGCCAGTCGATCCCGTCCCCGGGGCAGTCGGTCCCGGTCATGGCAGGGCGTGGGGGCGCGGACCTCTTATGCGTTCCCGTGCTCTGCGAGCCACGCGTCGACGACCGGGCGGGACCGGTCGATCAGCACGCGCATGCCGCCGGCGATCTCGTCGGGCAGGGCCGTGCCAGTGTAGGCGAAGGCGAAGCGGACCCAGCCCGGGGATGTCGTCGTGTCGAGGTTCGGCCGCGGCGACCCGGGCATCGCGGTTGCGATGAACGCCATCTGCTTTTCGATCGCATCCGCGACAGCCCCCCAGGGCGCGGCACGGCACTGGAACTCGACCGTGACCTCGTCGCGACCGCGACGCTCGATCCAGTCGTCGAACTCGTACAGGGGCCGCTCTCCTCCGAGCCGTCTCCACTCCGCGATCTCGACCCAGCACCGGTCTTTCCTGGTCCTCCGATTGCGGCTCTCCCCAGACCCGCGATAGTTCTCCGCGAAGCGCCGTACCGACTCGAAAAAGACCGCTCTCTGCCCGGCGAGATCGTCGAGGGGGAAGGGATCGCGATCCCTGCTGCGCGTCGCACTCCGATGGCCTGCCCTCACCTGAGGTTGACCGGGACGGGGCCCCTGGTCGGGACGGACGGCGCCCTCGCCCGCTCCCTGGCGAAGGGGGAGGAGCCGGTCCCCCGGTCCGAGCGCGGTCCGACCCCTCTCGAGCCCCGCCCGCGCCCCGGCAACGACACCGGCGACTGCCTTGTTCTGCTGGACCTCCCCTGCCCTCCCCGTTCCCCCGACCCGCCCCTCGTACGGCCCGATCAGGAGCGCGACGGGCCCGGAGAGGAGCGAGGCCATCGTCTCTCCCAGGTCTCCGGCCCCGCTCCACCCGTCGAAGGCCGCGAAGGCGGCGGCGACGTCGGGGACCAGCCACCGCCGCGAGCGCCTGAGAAAGACCGGGCCGGCGTCGTAGGCGCAGAGCGCGTTCCGGTTCCAGCTGACCCAGTACCCGATCCCGTCCGGAGCCGCCCGTTTTCGGAGCGCGGCGAGCGCTGTCCCGGCCGTCCCGAGCCACTCCTGCCGCCGCGCCATGAACTCCGGGTACGACAGGCCCCTGAACCGCCCCGGTGACGCCGTGCCCCCCTCGTACTCGGACGCCGGGTCCAGCCCCAGGCGGTGCGCGTGGATCAGGGCATCGCGCAGCCGTGTGCCCTGGATCACATCCTTCCCCGTCAATTGGAGCAGCGCGACCAGGTCGGGCGGGCCATATATCTTCGGATCGTCGGCGATGTCCGTGACCAGCTCGTGGACGGAGACCTTGATCATCACGTACTCGGCGAGGACGGCGAGCCAGTCGTTCCGGCTCGTGGCGGCGTCGCGGATCTCGAGGTCGAGGTCCCGGAGCCGGTCGCAGGTCCCCGTGTCCGGGCGGCGATCAGAGAAGAGCGGCCCGAGGGGTACAGACCCCCGTCCCCCGCCGACATACGCCGTTCGCCCGAGGTACGCGGTGAAGGCGCGCCCGTAGTGGGAGTTCAGGAGCCGGGACGCCCGGACATCCCCCTCGCC
>DAEF01000062.1 GCA_002495225.1 Methanoregulaceae archaeon UBA288
ATGCCCGGGATCTCCCCGAGGACGATGGGGCCGCCGACCTCGCGGATCTCCACGTCCTGGATCGGGCCGCGCCCGGCGCGCATCGCGAACCGCTCGCAGACGTCGCACGCGACCGCCATCAGCCCGTGGATCTCGATCCCCTGCGGGCAGGCGTCCTCGCACCGGCCGCAGCCGACGCAGGCCTCGAGCAGCGCGCCGAGCGGCGTTACATCCCCGCCCTTCGCCGCCTGCATCGCGGCTGGAATATCCGACTCCGCGGGGCAGGCGCCGGCGCACGCGCCGCAGTTACCGCAGGCCGCCGCGGCGGCCGCGACGTCGACCGCCGGCCGCTCGGGCCGGGACGGCCGCCGCAGGACGGCAACCCGGACCGCGACCTCGCCGACCTTCTCGGGGTCGAAGACGAGCATGCCCGGTGCAGCGCCCGAGACCAGGTCGTCGACGAGCGCGTCCGCCGCGTCCTTCGTCCGGTCGGGAAGGCCCAGGCAGTTCTTGGCCGAGGTCGCGATCACGGGGATGCCGAGCCGGCCCGCCTCGTCGAGGAGGTCGGTCCGGACACACTGCTCGTCGACGACCACGAGGTCGGGGATCCCTGAGCGGATGTAGCGGAGCTGCCAGGAGATGGGACCGACGATCTTTGCCGCGGACGACCGGCGGGNNGACCGGCGGGTCATGTCGATCGCGGTGCAGCAGATACCGGTTACCTCGACCGTGCCCTCGAGCCCGTGGGACGCGAGGTAGTCGAGGATCGCCGCCGCGGGAGGCACGTTGTGCCCGACCACGAGGATAACAGGCTTCTCGGCGTCGATCGTCCCGAGCCCGAGGTCCACGAGCGCAGCCCCCGGGTCGGCTTTCGGGAAGTCAAGGGCGGAGATCTGTGCCACGTCTGCCACCTCCATGGAGACGTGATCGATCATACCGGCATGGAGCACCTTGGACTCGAAGTCGATCGGGTCACCCTCCTGGCCCGTGTGCGTCGTCGCCAGGAGACCGACGAGCTGCCCGTCGCAGTACTCGAGGACGGTCTCGAGGTCGGCGAGCGTCTCCGGACGTAGACCGCAGACGAGCTGCACGTGCGGCATGCGGAGTTCGACCGAAAGGCCGCCGGGATCGAGCGGGAAGGTCCGTCCGTTCCTCTCGATCAGGTACTCCACGAGCTCGCGGGCGTGGCTGGTGTGCGTCGCGGCGCCGATGCAGGCGGCGAGGAGAACGATCCTCGACTGCTGGGCCTCCAGCGTAATACCGCAGGCGCCCTTCTTCCCGCCGGAGAGGTCGCACTTACCGTAGGTGCAGAGGCAGCAGAGGTCGCAGAGCGGCATATAGAACGGGCGGTACCGGGCGAGCAGGCGTCGGTCCCAGTCGCGGAGTGCCGTCAGTGACGGGCACGGCGTCGGCCCGGGCGTTTCCTCCCAGGTTCCCGATCCGACCCGGCCGATCCCGACTCGCAGATCCCGGACCCGGCCAAGCGGCGAGGCGATCTCCCCGATACGAATGTCTATTCCCTTCATAACAGTATTCCGGCCCGCCCGGAGGACCACTCCGGGCATTAGGATGGTTAATCAACCGTATCGCGAGGCGCAGTATTAAAGGTAAGTGTTTTGCGCACTTGAGTAGAAATTCGGGTCGCGTCCCCATGGAGAAAGGACCGGTCGGACAGACTGGAACCGGGTATCCGGAACAGTAGCCCGACAGCGAAGTGCGTGCGTCTGGTCGAAGCCGGTCTATTCTGGCCCGGGCTCGGGATCACGGCACGAGCCCCGCCCGTTCGAGGATTGAACCGACCGAAAGAAGCCCGGGATTATCCGCCGGGAGATCGAAGAGCGACCGGCCCTCGAGCGCAAACCCTGCCACGACAGGGTCGTTCTCGATCCGCCCGACGTAGGGCATCCCGGTGGACGCGGCCAGCGCTTCGGTCGACGGGTCGACCTGGTACCCGCCGGCAACGACGAACCGGCCGTACCGGACGCCGGACTCGTCGGCGACACGGCGCGCCCGGGCAACGTGGTCGAAGGACTTCTTGGAGGCGCCGACAAGGTCGACGATCACCTCGACCTCCTCCGCGATCCGCCGATTCAGGTGCTCGAGCCCGGCAGGCGAGTCGATCAGGAGGTAGCGGTACTGCCGGACCATCCGCTCGAGCGCGCGCTTCAGGGCCGCGTCCGGGAGGCAGTAGCACCCCTCGAGCCACTTGGTGCCGAGGGCCACGAGGTCGAAGCATTCCCCCTCGTACAGGCCTTCGGCCCAGACACGGGCCTCGATCCTCTCCGACGGAGCGATTCCCGTCGTCGTACCTTTGCCGGTGATGAAGGTTGCTTCGAGGAGCTCGGCGATCGTCTTCACCCCGGCGCCGGCGAGGTCGGCCCCGACCATCTCGGCGAGCGACTGGTCAGGGTCGGCGTCGACGAGGAGTATGGGAGCGCCGCCGTGCTCGCAGAGCCACCGGGCGGCGAGCGCGACGAAGCTCGTCTTGCCCGTGCCGCCGCGGCCGACGACCACGACCCGGATCATGCCGCCTCCTCGAGGAGTTTGTCGAGCAGAGCGTCGGCGAGGGCTGCCATCGCCCCATCGGTGGGCACGGGCCCGCCCTCCCGCCCGGCCCGGGCGACCGCGGGATCGTCGGGGAGCACGGCGAGGAGGGGCAGGTCGAGCCGTCCAGCGCAGTCCCGTGCGGCCTCGACGCCCCCGTCCCCGTCGAGCCGGCTCCCGACGAGGGCCAGGCGGGGGATCCCGAGCTCGCGGGCGAGGTCCCGGATCCGGCCCGCGACGCCGCACGAGGCAGCCGAGCCGTCGACGAGCACGAGCAGGAGGTCCACGCCCGCAGCCGTGCCCCGGCCGAGGTGCTCGAGCCCGGCCTCGAGGTCGAGAACGACGGCCTGGCGCTCGCCCACGACGAGCCGGCGGAGGAGGGCCCTGACGACCGCCGCCGCGGGGCAGGTGCACCCGCCGCCGGCCGCCCTGACCGTGCCCATCACGAGCAGGCCCGCACCGGCCGGCGTCATCACGGCACGGTTGCTGATCACGTCTTCGACCGGGAACGAGAGGTTGTAGACCCCGGGGTACCCGGTCCCGGTCTTGGCCGCGACGAGGTCCACGTCCTCGGCGATCGGGACGAGCCGCTCGGCCTCGGCGGCCGGCAGCCCGAGGGCTCCTCCCAGGTTCAGCGCGGGGTCCGCGTCGATCGCGAGGGTCGCGTACCCCCTCCGGACGAGCGCGGCCGCGAGCAGGGCTGCGAGCGTGGTCTTGCCGACCCCGCCCTTGCCCGAGAGCGCGAGCTTCATTCTGTCAGAACTGGCCCGCGCGGGTGATGAAGGTAACGGCGGCGCACGTTTTATCCCGCGGGGCGTCGAACGCCCGGGATGGAGCTGCCCTCCTACCGCCTGATGCCCCAGTCCGTTCTCCGCGAGCGGGTGCTTGCCGCGCGGAAGCTCCTCGGGGACTGCCGCCTCTGCGCCCGGCGCTGCGGCGTCGACCGGCTCGCGGGGGAGCGGGGGTGGTGCCGGGCCGGGCACGAGCTCCGAATATCGGGGTACGGGGCGCACTTCGGCGAGGAGCCGCCCCTCGCCGGCCGACACGGGTCGGGCACGATCTTCTTTTCGCACTGCACGCTGGGCTTCGGCTGACAGGAGGCGATTACCTCGGCTGCCCCTGTCGGCAATCGCAGAACTACCTCTACACCCGCCAGCTCGACGCCGCCGGCCAGCCCGTTAGGGAGCGGGTGTCGGTAACCCTGCCCGCACCGAAGCCCGCAGCCTCCCTTCTCCCATCACGTCTCCGCACCCCGGCCACGTGCGATCGTCCCGCCGAGGGCGCCGCTGATCATGACGGCCGGCAGGACCCAGAAGGCCATGATCGCGATGGCGATCGGCCAGAGCCCCTCGGGGACACCGTCTCCCGTCGCGGGCGATGTCGAGGCCTGCGCGATGAAGAAGATCGTCTGGACACCGAGAGCGCAGACGCCGGCAAGGAGGCCCGCGCCAGCCCCTGTCCTCGCGCCGCTGGCGGAGATGAGGCCCGCCGCGAGACCGCCGATGACCGAAAAGATCAGAAAGACAGGGGCTGGGTCGATCCAGCCGGTCAATCTATATGCCACTATCCCGGCGAGGACAGCGAGGGTTCCCGTGGCGATCGCCGCCCCCTGCCGCCGCTCGGATGGCCGGCGGGGTGTCGATCCGTTGGAGACGCCGGCCGGGAACAACAGTCCCCGCAGGACCGAACCGGCGGCGCCCGCGACCGCGTAGGAGGGGACGTAGAAGATCATCAGCATCAGCGCGATCAGAAAAGGGGGCGGAGGCGTAATGTACTGGTTCGGACCGGGGGACCACTGCATGAGTGTCACGACTGCCGTGAGGACTGCGGTGAAGAGACCGGTCAAGCCACCGAGCAGGGCGCCGATCATCGGTCGGACGGGAGAGGCGAGGCCGGCCGCGAGTCCGCCGGCGAAGAAGAGTAGCGACGTGGTGATCCACACCGGCAAAAGACCGGTCGCGCTGAGAGCGATGGCTGCCGCGCTCGTCAGCAGGCCTGCGGCGAGGCCGATCGCGGCCGGCGGAATCGTGCCGAGACGCATGGATGAAAGATGCGCAGCGGGGGGGTTAGTCCTTCCGAAACGACCTCGGAGGATCAGATCTCGACACGGACGCGATCGCCTTACGAGTTCGGCCCCGGTGTCCTCCTTGACGGTTCGGCCGGCTTTCCGAAGATCCCGCCGAGCGCGCCGACCGCGAACGCGAATATCAGAACGAGAGGAGCGGAGTCAGGCAAGTGGGTCAGCCACCAAACCACATTGCCTGCGAACCACCATATCACCATAAAGGAGAGGATCACGAGGGCGCCCACGGCGATCCCGGCACATTGCCGCCGCTCGGGCGTCCAGCTCTGCGCCCTGTCAGTCTCGCCTGCCGGCGCGTCCTCCATTGTGCTGCTGTTGATAGACCAACAATGGGCTGCATCTTCTGCCAGAACCGGGAGACCTCGCTCGAGGGGCGTGGAGAGCGCGTGACGGAGGCCGACCTCGCCGCGATCATGCTCGGGCTCCAGGCCGTCGGGTGTCACAACATCAACCTGGTCTCGCCCACGCACTACGTCCCGCAGATCCTGGAGATGGTCGCGATCGCGGCAGGGGAAGGGCTCTCGATCCCCCTCGTCTACAACACGGGAACGAGCGAGTCGTCCGAGACCCTCGCCCTGCTCGACGGGATCGTGGACATCTACCTCCCCGACGCGAAGTACGCCGACGATCGCGTCGCCCGGGAGCTCTCGCGGGTCCCCGGGTACGTGGACGCCATGAAACGGGCCCTCGTCGAGATGCAGGGGCAGGTCGGCGACCTCGTCTGCGAGGGCGGGATCGCACGACGCGGGCTGATCGTCCGCCACCTGGTGCTGCCCGGGGGGATCGCCGGGGGCTGCGAGCTGATGCGCTTTCTCGCCGACGAGGTCTCCCGGGATGCCTACGTCAACATCATGGACCAGTACCGTGTCGTCCGGCAAGCGTCGCCCGCCGAACTGGATCGGAGCCCGTGCCTCGCGCAGATCCAGCGCCCCGTGACGCGGCAGGAGCACGCTCGCGTCGTCGAGTGCGCGAGGCGGGGCCGGGCTGCACCGGTTCGCGCCCTGAGGACATGCCGTTCTGCCGTGCAGTGTGCGGCACCCGGAGGACGGCAGGTCGAGTACGGCGCGCATGGAGCGTCTCCTCTTCCCCCGGCGTGCCCAGGGCAAATTCGGAATATTCAATAATATATACAACAACGGCTCTGTACATACCTGGACCTGAGGAGGGCCATCGACCCCTCCTGCTCGGGATTTGGTGCGCATTCGGTCGCTGATGCCTGGACGAGCCCGGTTCGGCGCGGCTCCCATCGCCCTGCACCACGGACTGCCTGAGCTCGCAGACGCGACGGGCTTTCCATACGGCATGGAGGATCACGATGACTGCGATTGAGTGGAGGACCCGTCTCTTCGGACGCGGGGCCGACATGGCGGCGCCCGGCACCCGGAAGTACCTGATGCGAAGACAGATCGCCCGGGCCCATGACGATAGCCCGATCGAGGACGAGGAGGGCGCCCTCGCCTTCTCCGTGGACGGAGAGTCGATGCGCCTCGGACGGTCCCTGATCGTCCGGAACCCGCATGGCAATCCCCTGTTCCGCATCCCGGAGCGGACACTGCACCTCAAGGAGTTCATGGAGATCGAGCACGGGTGCGGCGGGACGGCCGCGACGGTCAGGAGGACGGGCCTCGGCAGTTCGCGCGACCGCTGGACCGTGACTCTCCACGGGCCCGGGGACCGCCGGGCCGTGCTTCGCCTTCGGGGTTCAATCGCCGATTGCGAATACCGGATCGTCGCGGTGGATCGGCAGGTGGCCGAGGTCTCGAAGCGGTGGTTCCGGCTGCGGAACACCTACGGCGTGGAGATCCCGCCCGGAGAGGACGAGGCGCTCCTCCTCACGATCGCGGCAGCGGTCGAACAGATGGCGCGTTGAAGAGGACGTGACAATGATCTGATGGAGGCGGGAGCGACCACCTGTGCCGATCGCATTGAAGGAGCGTGCACAGGAGGTGCTCCCGGGCCTGTCCGGGGTCCTGCACCGGTACCGGTTCCGGATCCTGCTGGCGGCCCTGCTGGCGATGCTCGCGTCGGCCCCCCTGACCATCGGCGACTCCGCTCTGGACCCCTTCTTCGGTCTCGCGTTCTCGGTGGTGATCCTCGCCGGCCTGCTCGCCATGAAGCACGAGCGGATCCTGCTCCTGCTCGCCGTCCTCCTCGGCGTCCCGGCCCTCATCGCCAGGTGGATCTCGATCCTGGTCCCCGAGCAGACGACCGCCCTCTTCGGCGCTCTCTTCCCGATCTTCTTCCTCTCGTTCTTCGTCGTCTTCCTGCTGAGGGCCGTGGTCACGGCCGATCCCGTCACGACGGACA
This sequence comes from Methanoregulaceae archaeon UBA288, assembly GCA_002495225.1. Lineage (GTDB taxonomy): Archaea > Halobacteriota > Methanomicrobia > Methanomicrobiales > Methanospirillaceae > UBA288. The sequence goes on from DAEF01000062.1 coordinate 6,914, forward strand.
CCATCGCGGGCGCCCTGAGCGTCTACCTGCTGCTGGGCTTCGCCTGGTCCCTGGTCTACCAGAGCCTGGTCCTCGTCGAACCGGCCGCGTTCCACGCGGGCTCCGCGATCGCCGATACCGGCGCACTCGACCGGATGGACTTCGTCTACTACAGCTTCATCACGCTCGCCACCGTCGGCTACGGTGATATCACGCCGGTTACCCCGCTCGCGCAGTCCTTCGCCTATGCCGAGGCCGTCACGGGCGTGCTCTACGTCGCGGTGCTGGTCGCGCGGCTCGTCAGTGCGTACCGGCGGTAGCCCCTCCCTCCGTCCCTCCGCGCCCGGCAACCCGCTTCATGGCCTCGGCCGAGAGGAGGAGGGCCGTCGAGATCGAGAGCACGAGCAGCACGATCATGTCCTGGTCGGCCCAACTCAGCAGGGCGACCAGGAGGACGGCCGTGAGCGGTATACCCATCGCCGCCGCGAGCGCCCCGGCCATGATGCAGAGCACGAAGACTGCCGCCGGGATCCCGGGGACGAGGAGGTTGAGCGCGAGCCCGACCAGGGTGCACGAGAAGATGATCGGGAAGATGGGACCCCCGATGTACCCGGCCTTGATCGAGACGCCGAAGAGCACGATCTTCAGAACCGCCAGCAGCAGGAGCATGCCGGCGCCGTACTGGGCCGGGTTCCCGACGAAGTCGTGGATCTGGGACTCGCCCGAGAAGAGCAGGTCGGGGAAGACGGAGCAGACGGCGCCGATGACGGCCCCTGCCACGAGGGCGCGGAGCAGCACGCGCTCGCCCAAGACGCGGTCCATGACCGTCTCCACCGTCTTGAGCCAGGCCCCGACCAGCAGGATGATCCCGGTCGCGACGACGCCGCAGAGGACCGCCACGACGGCGAAGGCGACGGAGAGGCCGGCGGGCGGAAACGGGATCATCCCGGCGAACGAGGGAAAGCCCGTGGCCCGGAAGATGAGGAAGCCGACGGCGCCCGCGATCAGGTTCCAGACCAGGCACTGGAGAGGGGTCTTTGTGCGACCGGACTGGATCTCGGTCGCGAAGATGCCGGTGAAGAGGACGCCGCCGATCAGGCCGTTGAAGGCCGAGGCAAGGGCGGCGAGGTCGTACCCGGCGGCGGCGGACTCGGGGATCTTCAGACGAGAGCGGACGAACGCGGAGATCTCGCTGACGAGCACGCCCAGCACCCCCTCGGGGCCGATGGAGGCCCCCGAGAGGAGGGAGGCGAGGGACGAGACGAACGCTCCCGGGAACTGGCGGACGTCCGGGGGCTCGGCGTCGCCGCGGACCATCTCGGCGAAGCCGGCGTCGGTCGCGCTCGGGGCCCGGAGATACCGGCGCGAGAGCCCGACCACCAGGGAGAAGAAGAGCACGAGGGCCGGGATTGCGAGACTGCCGGGGGCGAGGAACTGGTCAGTCCAGATCAGGCGGCCGAGGTAGCCATTGAGGAGCAGGAACGCGAGTGAGAAGAGGATCGCGACCAGCGCGACCAGGACGACCGCGCCGAGCCTGGCCGGGATATGCCGCTGCAGCTCCTCCCTGGGTGGCGGCACCTCGGCGCGGTACCCGTCGTTCGCTGCGGGTGTGTCAGGCATCGCGGGTCGACCGCCGTGTCCATCGATAACATCAAGCGATATAAAAGATGTCGGTCAAAGGCTGGACGACTGCGGATTTCGATGTGTACGCGAAGAGTGATCCGGCGAAGTGGGAACGACGCCGGTGCGGCTCAGGACACTCCCGCACCGTCCCTGGTGCGCCCGGGCCAGGGACATCTCCTCGCAACGGGCCATCCCGGTCGACAGGGACCTCGCGGGCCCGGCTCGTTCTCCGACCGGGGTTCACCCGGCGGTTCTCGCGGCTCTCCTGCGACGTCGCCCTGGTCCTGCCAGGCCCCCTTCGCGGCCCGGACGAAGGCCCTGATGCGCGCGTGGTCCTTGATGCCGGGGGCCGCCTCCACCCCCGAGGCGACGTCGACCCCGAACGGCCGGACCTCCCGGACGGCGGCCCCGACGTTCTCGGGCGAGAGGCCGCCGGCGAGCAGCACCGGCACTGTCGATCCGGCCGCGACCTCGCGGGCGTACACCCCGTCGAACAGCCGTCCGCGCCCGTGCGAGGCGTCCACGATCACCATCGCGCAGTCTCCCGGGACCGGGTTCCCCGGCCCGACCACCCGGATGACGGCGACGCCGGCCGACGGCGGCACGGCGAGCGGCTCCGAGAGCTGGAGCGCGTCCGGGCCGGCCGCGAGGCATGCGGCGAGCCCCTCGGCCGAGTCCGTGTGGCTGACCACGACCCGGAGCACGCCCGGCGGGACCACGGCGAAGACCGCCCGCGCCTCCTCGATCGTGCAGGCACGCGGCGAGTCCGAGGCCATCACGACCCCGACCGCGTCCGCGCCGGCCTCGACGGCGGCCCGCGCGTCCTCCGGCCGGGTGATGCCGCAGATCTTCACGAAGGGGGCGGTCGTCATGGCAGGGGTGTCGGCGTTCCGCGGGATAAGCGTGGCGCCGTGCGGCTCACTCGAGCAGGGCCGCGGCCATCACGCACTGCCCGTAACTGATGCAGCCGTCGCCGAGCGGGTAGCGGTCGTTCAGGAGGCAGGAGAGGCCGCGGGCCTCGAGGGTCGAGACGATCGTCGTGCGGACCGCGGTGTTGATCGCGACCCCGCCCGAGAGCGCGGCCGTCCGTATGCCGCGGTCCTCCGCCACCCGGGCCGCGGCCAGCGCGATGGACCGGGCGAGGTTCTCCTGGAACGAGGCCGCGAGGTCCGCGACCGCCCGCCGGCCCGCGACCGAGCCCGGCCGGTCGAGCGAGAGGTAGCGGTCGGCGAGCTCGCCCATCAGCGCCCGCGTCGGCACGACCAGGACGCCGCCCTCCTCGCGGAGCTCGACCGGCCACGCTTCGGCCCGGCCCCGGGCCGCAACCGCCTCGAGCTTCATCGCGGGCTCGCCGTCGTACGTCCGCTCGCGGCAGACCCCGAGCAGGGCCGCCGCCGCGTCGAGGGCCCGGCCCGTGCTCGTCGTGAGGGGCGTGTTGACGCGCCGCTCCGTCTGCCGGGCGAGCACGTTCGCCTCGATCCCGGTCCAGCCGCGCGCGACGAGGAGCTCGAGGATCCGGTCCTCGGGCAGGACGCCGTAGAGCATCCGCTCGGGAAAGCGGGTCGCGAGGTCGCCGCCGGGCATGGGCACGACCTCCAGGTGGCCGGCCCGGCCGAACGACGGGACGGCGCCCGCGAAGATCTCGCCGCCCCAGACCGTGCCGTCCGCGCCGTATCCCACGCCGTCGATCGCGATCCCGACGCAGGGCTCGCGCGTGACCGACGCGATGTGGGCCTCGTGGTGCTGGACCGGCACGGCCGGGATGCCGAGCCCCTCCGCGAGCTCGCGGGCGTACCGGGTCGAGAGGAACTGGGGGTGGAGGTCGTGGGCGACCGCGTCGTAGGAGGCGCCGAGCCAGTCGCCGAGCTTCTCGATCGTCTCGACCAGGTACGCGAGGGTCTCGGGGTTCCGGACGTTGCCGACGTGGGGCGAGCTGACCGCGTGGCCGTCGCGGTAGATGGTCACATTCGCCGAGAGCTCGGGCCCGACGCCGAGGATGCAGGCGGGGCCGAGGTCGACCGCGGTCCGGAGCGGGGCGTATCCCCTTGAGAGCCGGATCGGGTGCCCGCCCCGGACGACCGAGTCGTCGCAGCGGTTCACGATCCGGCGGTCGTGGGAGAGGTAGAAGTCCGCGATCCCCCCGAGCGCGGCAAAGGCGCGGTCGAGCCCGGTGACCATTGGGTACCCGGGCGCGTTGGCCGAGGTCATGACGAGGAGGGGGTGGGCGAGGCGCTCGAAGAGGAGGTGGTGGAGGCCCGTGTACGGCAGCATCACGCCGATCGTGTGGAGGTTCGAGAGCGCGGCGTGGGCCGTCGGGTCCCGCTTCTCGAGCACCACGATCGGCCGCTCGTTCGAGGCGAGCGCGGCCCGGTCCGCCTCGGAGAGGACGGCCATCGCCTCGACCTGGTCGGAACGGGCCATCACGGCCAGCGGCTGCTCGAGCCGGCCGAGCCGCTCCTTGAGCCGACCGGCCGCCTCCTCGACGCAGGCAATGTGAAAGCCGCCGATCCCCTTGATCGCGACGATCCGCTCCTGGTCGAGGAGTGCGGCCGTCTCTCCGATCGGGTCGCCCGTGTTGACAGGCCGGCCGTCCGCGTCGTACAGGACGAGGTGGGGGCCGCAGCCCGGGCAGGCGATGGTCTGGGCGTGGTGCCGCCGCGAGCCCGGGTCCGTGAACTCGGTCCGGCAGCCGTCGCAGAGCGAAAACGCGTCCATTGAGGTCCGGGGCCGGTCGTACGGCAGGTCGCGGATGATGCTGTACCGCGGGCCGCAGTCGACGCACGAGGTTGCCCAGTAGCCATAATACCGGCTCGCGGGGTCGTCGATCTCCGAGAGGCAGCGGTCGCAGGTCGCGACGTCGGGCGGTATGAGCCCCGTCCTCGCGCCCTCGGCCGACGGGAGGATCGCAAAACCGTCCGGGACCGGCGCGTCGAGGGGCCGGACGTCGACCGAGTCGATCCGGGCGAGCGGGGGTCCGCGGCGGAGCGACGCGACCAGTTCGTCGAACCGTTCGCCCGCGGCCCAAACCTCGACCTCGGACCCGAGGTTCTTGACCGTGCCCGAAAGACCGAGCCGGATGGCCTCGGCGTAGACGAAGGGCCGGAACCCGACGCCCTGCACGACGCCCCTGACCGTGATCAGGCCCTGCGGCATTTTCCTAAAACCTTTATCGATGCAGCGCGCCAATATATATTGGAGTTCTCCGTGACAGGGCACATTCGCATCATCAACGACCCGGTGGAACTGGTTCCTCTTCTGATCACCTTCAACGACGAGAAATATAAACAGATCTACGAACTTCTAAACCGCGCCTGGATGACCGAGGCCGAGCTCGCGGCCGCGATCGGGGGCGATCACGTCGACGAATGCATCACGATCCTGAAGAAAGGAAACCTGGTCGAGGAGCAGTGGCGTATGCCCGAGCCGGGCAATAAACCCGAAAAGGAGTTCCGCGCGACCTACTCCAAGTTCCGTGCGAACTTCCAGTGCGGCATGAGCGACCTTTCGGACCTGCTCTATCTCTCCATCTCGAACGACGAGTCCCTGCGCACGATGGTCGAGGCCGTCGAGGCAGAGCTCGCCAGCGGCAACATCTCGATCAACGACCTCGCGCGCAAATACAACGTCTCGCCGGTCTTCATCCGCGGGATCGCGAAGCGGAGCCAGCGCATGGACGTCAAGGGGCAGGGGCTGGTCTTCCTTGACCGGGCTCGCTGAGGACCCCCTCTCCACGATTCTCCGTTCGAAGCGGGAGGCGACCCGCTTCCAGTGCCTGGTCGAGATCGCCGAGCACCAGCCGGCCGTCCGCCAGCTCGAGGTCGCTGACGTCCTGGGGATCACGCCCCAGGCCGTCTCTGAGTACATGCGCGAGCTCGTCGAGGACGGCCTCGTGGCGTCCCAGGGGCGGGGCCGGTACGAGGTGACCCGCGAGGGGATCGAGTGGGTCCTCTCCCGCGCCGAGCAGCTCGAGGCCTACGCCCGGCACGTCCGGCGCGACCTGATCCAGCAGGTCTCGGTCTGGGCCGCGATAGCGGCCGAGGACCTCGAGGAGGACGAGATGGTCGGCGTCTACATGGAGGCCGGCCTCCTCTATGCGGGCCGCGAGCCCCGGTCGGCGAACGGCGCCGTGGTCCGGGGGGCCCGCGCCGGCGAGGACGTCGGTGTGACCCGCCTCTCGGGGATGATCGACCACCACGAGGGGCTCGTCCACGTCGCGAAGGTCCCGCGCGTCGAGAAGGGCGGGTCCCGCGCGGTCGACCTCGCGGCCCTCGCCGCGCTCGCGGCCCCGGCGGCGGTCGTCGCGGCCGTCGGGATCGAGGCCCGGGTCGCCCTCGAGAAGGCCGGGCGCGCGCCGGACATGTTCTACGGCGCCCGCGAGGGCGTGATCGAGGCCGCGTTCCACGGGCTCGACTGCCTCCTGGTCTGCGTGGACGAGGAGTTCACCGAATTCTTGAAAAGGCTTGAGGACGCAGGGCTGACCTATCGCTTCCACGACCTGATGCACCGATGATAACGATCGTCTCGCCGACCAAGGCGGGGTATCGCCTGCTCTTCTTCGACGGCCGGATCGTCACGGCGGTCGGGCAGGTCACCCTCGCCGAGACCCCGAAAGGGATCCGGCCGAAGGAGTACCGGGTCCGGCAGGCGGGCCGGCGCCAGTACCGGAACACACCGACGAAGGAGCTCGTCAACCTTCTCCGCTCGACCGAGGTGATGCTGACCGGACCCATGCCCGCGTTCGAGTCCTTCCTCGCCGATCTCCAGGTGCGGTCGAGGCCGCTCGACGCCTGCCGGCTCTGCCTGCTCGAGGATCGCGTCACCCAGGTCCGCGAGAAGGACGCGGTCCGGTACGGGAACGAGCTGATCTGCCTGCCCTGCGCCCGGCGCGAGCTCCGGCGCGAGGTCGCCCACTTCGGCCGGATGGCGAGGGGCGCGATGGGCCACCTCGACGAGCTCCTCTACCGCTACCGCGACATCGACCGCGTCCTCGCGACGATCCAGCCCGAGACCTCGCGGAGGAAGTCGACGCTCTACGACCGGGTCGAGGCGCACGAGGTCGGCGAGACGCAGGCGATCGAGGAGCTGCCCCTCCCGCGCGTGTTCGTCGAGGCCGCGGGGGTCGAACGGCTGATGCCGGTCCAGCAGCTCTCGGTCGAGGCCGGCCTCCTCTTCGGCAAGGATCTGCTCGTGGTCGCGGCCACCGCTTCGGGCAAGACGTTCATCGGCGAGATGGCCGGGCTCAAGAACTACGTCGAGGGGCGCGGGCGGATGCTCTTCCTCGTCCCCCTCGTCGCGCTCGCGGTCCAGAAGCACCAGCGCTTCGCCGAGCGGTACGGGCCGTTCGCGAAGGCCTCCCTCCAGATCGGGGCCGCGCGAATCCGGCTGGCCGAGAACCGCGGCGGCGGCTCGCGCGACCCGCGGGCGCCCCTGATCGTCGGGACCTACGAGGGGGTCGACCACCAGCTCCGGCTCGGCCGGTTTCCATCAAAGGTCGGCACGGTCGTGATCGACGAGATCCAGATGCTCGAGGACCCCGAGCGGGGCCACCGGCTCGACGGTTTGATCGCGCGGCTCAAGCACCTCTACCCGCATGCCCAGTTCCTCTACCTCTCGGCCACGATCGGCTCGCCGAAGCTGCTCGCGAAGAAACTCGGCGCGACCCTGGTCCGGTACGAGAGCCGGCCCGTGCCCCTCGACCGCCACCTGGTCTTCGTCGAGCGAAAAGAGAAGATCCCGACGATAAAACGGCTCGTGGACGAGGAGTACCGCAAGGTCTCGTCGAAGGGGTTCCACGGCCAGACGATCGTCTTCACGAACTCCCGCGCCCGATGCCACCAGGTGGCCGAGCAGCTCGGGCCGAAGGTGGGGGCCTACCACGCCGGGCTGACCTCGCAGGAGCGGCGCGAGGTCGAGGACCGGTTCATGCGGGGCAAGCTCGCGGCCGTCGTGACCACGGCAGCGCTCGGGGCCGGGGTCGACTTCCCGGCCTCGCAGGTGATCTTCGACGCGCTCGCGATGGGGATCTCCTGGCTCACGGTCCAGGAGTTCCAGCAGATGTCGGGGCGGGCCGGCCGGCCCGACTTCCACGACGAGGGGAAGGTGATGGTGCTCGCCGAGCCCGGCGCGACCTACTCGCGCGACTCCTCGACCACCGAGGAGGCGGTCGCGGTCCAGCTCCTGAAGGGCGAGATGGGCGAGGTCGCCCCGGTTTACGACCTCGAGCAGTCGAGCGAGGAGTTCGCCGCGAACGCGGTCGTCGCGAAGGGCGACTCGGTCGCCATCGCCGCGCTCGAGGACCGGATGGTCGGGGAGCTGGAGCCCGTGCTCCCGACCCTCCTGACCCACAAGCTCGTCACCGAGCGGCCGGGCCGGGTCGAGCTGACGCCGCTCGCGCGGGTGATGGCCGAGCACTTCGTAGGGGTCGAGCGCCTGCTTCGGATCCGGCGGCTCGTGCAGAAAGAGAACGACCCGATCGAGATCCTGACCGGGCTCGAGTGCGAGCCCGACTGATCCGGCCGGCCACGTCCCAGCGGGTGGCTCCGTCGATATAATGTGACCTGAAAGCCAATCTGACCTCACGATGTCAATGGGCTCCACGCTTGTAGAGAAGGTCTTCTCCGGCCGCTGCGGGACCGACGTCCGGGCCGGCGAGGTCGTGATGGCCCCGCTCGACGCCGCGATGATCCACGACATCACGGGCCCGCTCGCCATCCGGACCTTCCGCGAGATGGGCGGCGAGCGCGTCTTCGACCCGGCCCGGGTCGTGATGCTCTTCGACCACCAGGTGCCCGCCGACTCGATCGCCGCGGCCGAGAACCAGGCGTTCATGCGCGGGTTCGCGGCCGAGCAGGGGATCCTCAACTACGACCTCCGCGAGGGGGTCTGCCACCAGGTCGTCCTTGAGAAGGGGCGGGCCGCGCCGGGCGAGATCGTGATCGGCTCGGACTCGCACACCTGCATGTACGGCGCGGTGGGCGCGTTCGCGACCGGGGTCGGCTCGACCGACATGGGCTTCGCCCTCCGCTTCGGCGCGCTCTACTTCCGCGTGCCCGAGACGGTCCGGGCGACCGTGACGGGGGCGTTTGCCGACCGGGTCGGGCCGAAGGATCTGATCCTCTCGATCGTCGGTGACATCGGCGCGGACGGCGCGACGTACCGCGCGGTCGAGTTCGGCGGCGAGGCCGTCTCCTCCATGCGGATGCCCGGCCGCATGACCCTCTGCAACATGGCGATCGAGATGGGCGCGAAGGCCGGGATCGTTTCGCCCGACGCGACGACCTGGGAGTACGTCCGGGCCCGCCGCCCGGGCGCGACCCCGTTCGAGCTCGCGTCCGACCCCGACGCCGCCTTCGCCGAGACCCGGACCTACGACGCCTCGGTCCTCGAGCCGCAGGTGGCCGTGCCCCACAACGTCGACAACGTGGTCCCGGTCTCGAAGGTAGCCGGGACGCATGTGGACCAGGTCTTCATCGGGTCGTGCACGAACGGCCGATTCGAGGACCTGGCCGAGGCGGCGGAGGTGCTCGGCGACCAATCGTTCGCGGAGAGCGTCCGGGTGATCGTGATCCCGGCCTCGCGGGACGAGTACCTGAAGGCGCTCAGGGCGGGGCTCATCGAGCGGTTCGTCACTGCCGGCGCGCTCGTGGAGGCGCCGTGCTGCGGTCCCTGCATGGGCGGGGCCTTCGGCCTGCTCGCGCCGGGCGAGGTCTCGCTCTCGACCTCGAACCGGAACTTTAGGGGCAGGCAGGGCTCGACCGAGGGACTGGTCTACCTCGCCTCGGCGGCGACGGCCGCGGCCTCGGCGATCGCGGGCGAGATCACCGACCCGCGGGAGGTGTGACGATGACCGAACAGATTCTCAAAGAGGAAGGCACGGTCCGGACCGTGGTGCTGCCGGAGGGCGCGGGAGCCCCGCGCGTCTGGAAGTTCGGGGACGACATCGACACGGACGCGATCATCCCCGGCCGGTTCCTGACCATCAACGACCCGGTCGAGCTCGCGAAGCACGCCTTCGAGGGGACGCGCGACGAGTTCGCGTCCTCGGTGCTTCCCGGCGACATCGTCGTCGGCGGCCGGAACTTCGGCATGGGCTCGTCCCGCGAGCACGCGCCGCTGGCGCTGAAGGGCGCCGGCGTCCGGTACGTGGTCGCCGAGTCCTTCGCCCGGATCTTCTACCGGAACGC
>DAEF01000017.1 GCA_002495225.1 Methanoregulaceae archaeon UBA288
ATCGAGTACTGCCCGCTCTGCGGCGCGGCCGTCTGCCCCGAGTGCGGCTCCCACGACGTGGTCCAGATCTCGCGGGTCACCGGGTACCTGCAGGACGTCTCGGGCTGGAACGCGGGGAAGCAGCAGGAGCTCAAGGACCGGATCCGCTACACGGTCACATGAGATATTACACGAAGGAGGGCTCACTCCTCCTTCGCGGGATCGCCACGGTTGCCGGCACGGATCTCCCGCCCGGGGGCCGGGCCTGCACCGCCCTCCTCCTCGCGCCGGCCTCCGTGGCCTGCCCCGCGATGCCGGGGGTCGAGCTCGCCGCAACCCGGCACGGCCTCGACCCCCGCGCGTGCTGCGGGCTCGTCACCGGCGCGGACGTCCGGCGCACCGTGGTCGCCCAGTATGACGGGACCATGGCCTTCGCCCTCGCTGACGGCGACGCGGTCGCGCTGGTCCTGTGGACGGCCTCCCGCGTCGAACCGGCCGATACCGAGACGGTGCTCGAGGCGATCGCCGCCGCCTGCCCCGTCCGCCCCGTCGGGCTGCTCCTCGCCTCGGACGGCGCGGGCGGCGAGGTCGCGCGCGGGCCCCTCCGCGAAGCCGCGGGCGCGGCCGTCCGCGAGGCGCTCGCCCGGCGAAACGCGCCGGCCGACGGCCCCGCGTTTCTCATCTACAGCCGCTTCGGCGGGGGGCACTGGGTGGCCTGGTCGGCCGAGGGCTGCCCGTACTACCCCTGCCACCGCATGGAGCACCAGCGCTGCGACTTCTGCTACTGTCCGCTCTACCCCTGCGGCGACGAGACGCTCGGCGAGGAGGTCATCTCCTCGACGGCCGGGGCTGTCTGGAACTGCAGCGCCTGCACGCTCCTGCACGAGCCCGCCGTCGCGGACCACCTCCGCCGGAACCCGATGGCCTCCCTGGCCGAGCTGAAAAGAGTGAACTGCCGCCCGTAGGCGGTTCTCAGGCCTCGATACCGAGGGCCGAGAGGACCTCGCCGACGGGCACGCCGTGAGCCGCCGCGGCCTCCTTGATCGTCTCGCCCTTNNCGACGCAGCCCATACCGAACTTGAAAAGGACCTGTGCGGCATCGGGTTTTTCCTGGAGCAGTTCGTAGATCGTGCTGTCTCCCGTGAGAGCCATATCCTAAGATCGTAATCACGCCGGCTCAATATAGTTCCGGTCTGAACACTTTCACACCGCAATGGTCGGGATATATACACCCCCTGATCGAATGAGGTACCGGAGATGTAGGTATGGATCTATCCATAGTCGCAGAAAGAATCTCCCAGAAGATCCTTTCGAAAGGAAAGACTGTCGACCAGAAACAGATCGAGGCGAAGCTCCGCCTGCTCGTCAACGAGTTCGGGGTCCCGCCGGCCGAGGCCGAGCGGACCGTGATCAGCGAACTCGGGCGCGAGTACCAGGTGCAGGGGCTTGCCGGGGCAGTCGAGTCCGACCGCCACGCCATCGCCGAGCTCGTGCCCGATGAGTGGGTCACGATCGAGGGCAAGGTCGTGGGGCTCTCGGCGCCGAACAGCCCGTCGATCGCCCAGTCCGGGATCATCGCCGACGCATCGGGAGCGATCCGGTTCGTGGTCTGGGCAAAGGCCGGGGCGCCGGCCCTCGAGCAGGGGCGTTGGTACCGGATCGAGTCGGCCGTGGTCGACGCCTTCCGCAACGCCCCGAACCTCAAGGTCCACTCGGGCACGACCGTTACCCCGATCGAGACCGACAGACCGCTCCTGCCGTCGGTGGTGAGCGTGGCCGAGCTGAAGCCCGGCGTCGGATCGGTCCGGGTCAAGATGGTCCAGGAGTGGGAGGCGCGCTCCGACCGGATCCTCCAGACCGGCCTCGTCGGGGACCCGACGGGCACGATCAAGTTCACGATCTGGAAGGAAGATGGCAAAGAGCCGCTCACGCCGGACACGGTCTACGATATCTACTACGCGACCGTCGACGAGTACAACGGCCGCCTCTCGCTCGTGCTCAACTCGGGAACCGTGATCCCGGACGAGGGGGCCGAGCTCGAGGTCGGTGCCGGCGGGCAGGTCTACGCGGGTGCGATCGTCCACGTCGGCCAGGGCTCGGGGCTGGTCAAACGCTGCCCGGTCGAGGGGTGCAACCGCGNNACTGCCCGATCCACGAGATCCAGCCCGAGTTCAGGTACGACCTCCGGATCAAGGCCGTCCTCGACGACGGCATGACGACCAAGAACATCCTGATGCAGAGAGAGACGACCGAGGCCGCGGCGGGCCTCACCCTCGACGAGGCCGTCGAGATCGCCGAGAACAGCCCACTCGGCATGGACGAGGTCTTCCTCCGCGTCCAGTCGGCCGTGATGGGCCGGTACCTCGACTGCCACGGGCGCGAGATGGACACGACCGTGCTCGTGACGGCGGCCGAGCGGCACCCGTACGACCCCATGGCCCTGGCTGCGCTGATCGACCGCGCGGGAGGCGAGCGCGATGAAGCGTGAGAACCAGATGACCTTCGACGCCCGGCGCGAAACCCGGTTCGAACGCGAGCCCGCCCGCCGGGTCTTCGCGGCCGAGCTCCGCGAGTCGAGGTTCCAGTTCAAGGAGGGGACCGAGGAGAAGAGCCCGACCTACGTGCTGCTCCCGACGGGGCAGCGGTGCAACCGGGTCTTCGTGGTCGGCTCCATGACCGAGAAGATGCGGCAGGGCGAGCAGAACATCTTCTACCGCGCCCGGGTCGTCGACCCGACGGGCACGACCTTCGTGACGGCCGGCAACTACCAGCCCGAGGCGATGCAGCAGATCGCCCGGGTCGAACCGCCGGCGTTCGTGGCCGTCGTGGGCAAGCCGAACGTCTTCGAGGCGCCGGACGGCGGCGGGGTCTACGTATCGCTCCGGGCCGAGTCAGTGACCGTGGTCGACCGCGAGACGCGCGACCTCTGGGTCCTGGACGCGGCGAAGGCGACGCTCGACCGGATCGACGCCTACGGCACGACCGAGGACTCGAAGAAGGCCGCGGAGGAGTACCGGATCGACCCCGCGCTCTTCCGGAAGACGGTTGCGGACGCGCTCGCGCAGATGGACCTCTGATCCTCTCTTTTTCCGGCCCATGCGCCGGGCGACCTGGGTACTGCTCTTCCTGGCAGCCCTCGCCGTCGTCCTCCCGCAGGTCGTTGTTCCGCTCGTCCTGCCGCCGGGCTCGGTCCACGTGCCCGTGGCGCCCTCGCCCGGCGAGCCGGCCACCTGGCCGTACGCGTTCGGCGCGCTCGTCTGCCACCAGCTGCCGGACCGGTCGTTCGCGATCGCCGAAAACCAGCTCCCGGTCTGCGAGCGGTGCCTCGCGATCGAGCTCGGGATGGCCGCCGCCCTCGCCGCGGCAGTGCTCGTCGCGCCCCGCGGCGGGTTCGTCGCGGCGCTCTCGGCGTTCCTGCCCGGGCGGCTCCGGTCGCGGGCCGGCGTGCTGGCCATCGGCATCGCCCTCGTGCTCCCGATGGTCCTCGACGGCGGGCTCCAGCTCGCGACAACCTACGTTTCGGACACGCCGCAGCGGCTCCTGACCGGGTTCCTGTACGGCGTCGGGCAGGCGGGCGTCGTCATCGGGCTCGCTGCCTGGCTCCTCGACGATTGGAGCGAAAGCCTGATGGGATCGCCCGGCCGATGAGCGGTCATGCCCCGGCCGATCGTCCTGGTCCAGCCCGACGCGCCCCTCCACGACCTTCCCGGCCACCCCGAGTCCCAGGCGCGGCTCGAGGCCGCGCTTACCGGCGTGCCGCCCGAGCTCCGTGTGTCCGTGCCGGGTGCGTCCGCGTCGCCCGGGAACCTCGCCCGCGTCCACGCGCCCGCGTACATCGCCGCCGTCCGGGAGCGGTGCGAAGCCCTGACGGGGATCGGCCAGCTCGACCCCGACACGTACATCACGCCCCGCTCGTACGACGTCGCGCGGTCGGCCGCGGGGCTCGCGCTCGAGGCCGCGCGGTACGCGCTCGCCGGCACCTCCGCGTTCGCCATGGTCCGGCCGCCGGGCCACCACGCGGAGCGGACGCACGCGATGGGCTTCTGCCTCTTCAACAGCGTGGCCGTTGCCGCCGCCGCGGCGCTCGACATGGTCCGGCGGGTCGCGATCGTCGACTGGGACGTCCACCACGGGAACGGGACGCAGGCGGCCTTCTACGGGACCGACCGGGTCCTGTACTGCTCGGTCCACCGCCGGTTCCACTTCCCGGGGACCGGCTGGTACGACGAGCGCGGCGCGGACGCCGGGCTCGGGTTCACCCTGAACGCCCCGCTCGCGGCCGGCAGCACCGGCGCGGACTACCGGCACGTCTTCGAGTCGGTCGTCTGCCCGGCCCTGGCCGCGTTCGGACCCGACCTGGTCCTCGTCTCGGCCGGCCAGGACCCGCTCGCGGACGACCCGCTCGGCGGCATGGCGCTCGTGCCGGCCGACTTCGGCATGATGGCGCGCCTCCTGCTCGAGGCGACGGGCCGTCCGCTCGCGCTCGCCCTCGAGGGCGGGTACGGCCCGGGCCACGCGGATGCCGTCGTCGCCGTTCTCGACGCGCTCGAGGGCGGGGACGCCCCGGCGGCCCGGGGCGAACCGCGAGCCGTGACGCGGCACGTCGCGGAGTTTCTGGTCGCCGGCTCCCCGCTGCTCGACGACCGCTGACGGGCAGCGGGAGCGCCTCGGGCGGCTGCTCCCCCCGCAGGCGGACCCGGGCCGCCGCGAGGGGCGTGACCGGCACGGTCGGCGGGAACCGCCGCGGTGGGGACCGTGCAGGGTTCACGCCGGAATTGCCTCCTGATGTCCCTCGTGGCAACGGATCACTCTCCAGAGCAGCCCCGGAAGTGTAACTCCGGTCGAAATGCCGGATAACGGAGGCGAAAATGGCCGATCTGACCCCCCGGGCAGTCGTGTTCTTCGTCCTCGCCACCGGTGCGGCCGCACCCAGGGCCGGGCGCGTGGCGCGGCTCTCGATGGAGATCGCGAAGCGGCGGGAAACATTCAACCGGGGGGTAAACAAAAACCGAAGAGATGAAGGTTGCCGTTCTCCTGCACGACCCGGCCGAACCGGCCGGGCTCATCGACGAGCTCCTCCCGGCGAGGGGGCATTCGGCCGCAACCGTCCGCCTCGACGAGACGAACGAGATCCCGAATAGCCTCGACGAGGCGGGCCTGGTCCTGATGGGCGGGCCCATGTCCGCGAACGACGAGGCCGTGTATCCCTGGCTCGCGGCCGAGAAGGCGCTCATCCGCCGCGCCGTCGGGGCCGGCCGGCCCGTGCTCGGGATCTGCCTCGGGGCCCAGCTGATCGCGTCGGCCCTCGGGGCGCCCGTCTACGCCGCCGAACAGGAGACCGGGTGGCGGACGCTGGCGGGCGTGCCGGGCAACCCGGTCTTCCCGCCGACCTTTCCGGCCTTCGAGCTCCACGACGAGACCTTCGACCTCCCTGCCGGGGCCGTACTGCTCGCGACGGGCGACCGTGTGCCGCACCAGGCCTTCGCAATCGGGTCGGCCGTCGGGCTCCAGTTCCACCTCGAGGCGACGGCGCCGATGATCGCGAACTGGAACAACGCCGTGCCGGCGTCCGAGCGCGACGGCTGCTCGACCGGGACGGCCCGTTACCTTCCCGCCGCCCACCGCCTCTGCGGAACCGTGCTCGACTACGTCCTCCTCCCGTAGGCGGTCGGCTCGCGCTCGAACCGGCCGTAGATCCGCCGGACCCGCCGCGCGAGCGTCTTCCAGCCCTCCTTGCGGAGGACGGGGCCATCTCGGAGCTTGATGTGCGAGATCCGGACCTTCTTGCCGCCGAAGGTGTAGACCTCGCCGACCACGTATATCTCCTCGCCGTCGGCCCGCTGATGGAGCGGGATCGTCTCGCGCCCGCGGTGAACCGAGACCGGGACCACCACGTCCTCGACCACGCGGGTCCAGAGGGTCACGATCCCGTCGGCCCGGGCCCGCCGCACGCGCCCCCCGCCGACCGCCTCGATCGAGCTGATCTCGACGCCGGCGGCCTCGTCCCCCTCGCCCTCGGCCACGAAGAGGTCGCCGACCTCGACGACGTCCGTCGGCATCAGTTCGATCGTGCCGGGGGCCGATTCGGTCCCGGCCGAGACGATCGCGCGGACCCGGATCGGCTCCGGCGGGGCCTCCTCCCGGGGCTCGCGGTGGATGTGGCCGCAGGCCGAGCACCTGAGCAGGAGGTCGTGGGACTCGCGGAGGACCTCCTGCTCGGCCTCCTCGCCGCAGGCGGGGCAGCGCTGGTTCCGTTCCATGGCCAAACGATTGGGAGGGAGCGGGAGTTAAACCTGCGGGTCGCCGGCCTTCAGAAGAGGTTGCCGCGCCAGAAGATCAGGATCCCGAGCGTGCAGAGGAGCGCCGTGAACCCGACCACCAGCACGAACGCGTCCGGCGAGGCCTGGAGGGGCAGGTCCACGTTCATCCCGTAGAACGACGCGACCAGCGTCGGGATCATCAGGATGATCGTGATGGTTGTGAGGGTCTTGACCACCGTGTTCAGGTTGTTCGAGATGAGCGAGGCGAAGGCCCCCATCATGTTCGAGAGGATCGACGAGTAGATCTTGGCCATGTCCATGGCCTGCTTGTTCTCGATGATCACCTCGTCGAGGAGGTCCTGGTCATCCTGCTCCAGCTGCGAGTACTTCGCGTTGTGGAACTTCTCCATCATGAACGCGTTCGACCGGAGCGAGGTCGAGATGAAGACCAGGCACTTCTCGAGGTTCAGGAGCCGGATCAGCTGCTCGTTCCGGGCCGAACGGTGGAGGTCCTTCTCGACGTTATTCGTCACCCGGTTGATGTCCCGGAGGTACCTGAGGAAGAGGAGCGTGGCCTTCAGGAAGAGTTGGAGCACGAACCGGTTCTGGTCGTGGGTCGCGAAGTTCCGGACCCGGCCCTGCTTGAAGTCGCCGATCAGCTCGGAGTCGATGGCCGAGACCGTGATCACCAGGTCGCCGACCAGCACGATCCCGATCGGCAAAGTCGTGACGGGGATGTCGTCGGTCCAGGAGTCGAGGTGGGGGACGCGCAGGACGATCAGCCGGGCGCCGTCCTCGGTCTCGAGCCGGGCCCGCTCGTCGAGGTCGAGCGGATCGGTCAGGAAGTCGAGCGGTATCCCGAATCGTTCCACGAGCAGGGCCAGTTCCTGGTTGCTCGGATTCGAGACGTGCACCCACGACCCCGTGACGAAGTCGTCGATGGTCAGGAGCCCCTCGCTCGTGGACTTGTAGATCGTGATCACGCTCTCACCTCTTTCCCGGGCTCACTCGCCTGCCGGTGTTCTCACCTCGAATACCGTGTGCGTGACCGCTGCGGCGTCCGATTCGCGATACCCCCCGTTCACGGAGCGGGATCGGAAAAACAAGCGGCCAGAAGACGTGTATTCACAAAAGGATGCGCCGCCTCTGGTAAAAGGGCTTTGGATCCGTCTCAGAGCAGGAGCCGTTCCTGCAGGGTCGCGGGACGGATGTGGAGGTGCTCTACGGCAGCACCCCCGACCGCTTCGAGGACTTCGGGCGGCGCGTACACGCCGAGCCGCCACTGCCCCCGGCGGGTCTCGTTGAGCGTCCGGACCATCGGGGACCGTTCCTCAAGCGGGAGGGTGCCTGCCCCGCTCCGGATACGGACCTCCATCGAGAGGTCCCGCGGGAACGGCGGCGCGTCCACGATCACCTGGTCGGGCGGTACCCCGGCCACCTCCGCGATCGCCTGCGCGGTGGCGAGGGCCTGGAGCGGGTCCGATCCGGCCTGGAGTTCGGCCCAGTTCACCTGGTCGCGCCCGACGTAGACGGCGCGCTTGTAGAGCTGCCGGGTCGTGATCCGCCGTGCGAGCGCGCGGGCCCCGGCCTGCGGCGACCCGAGCAGGGCCTGCATGCAGGCCCCGTCGTCGCTCGAGAGGAGGGCCGCGGCCTGCTCGTGCCCGCCTGCGCCGGCGAGGTGGAGGTGGAGGGCGAGCGCGAACATCCCCTCGGCGATCCGGGCGACGTGGTGGTAGTAGACCGACGGCCGCATCAGGGTCCGGGCGACGAGCAGGGACTCGGCCGCCGCGATCCCGCCCTCGTCGATGGCGAGCCCGTGGCCGGTCATCCTCACGGAGCGGATCAGGCGCTCGGCATCGACGGTCCCGTAGGGCACACCCGTGTAGTGGGCGTCGCGCCGGAGGTAGTCCATCCGGTCCACGTCGAGCTCGCCCTGGATGATCCCGGCGAGCGGGTGGTTGCCGGCCACGAGCCCGCAGACCTCGGACGGGTCGACCCCGGCCTCGTCCAGGATGCGGGCCGCGCCCGAGGCCTCGACGATCTCGCGGATCTCCTGGTGGCCGCGGCCGAGCCGGGCATAGAGGAACGGCTCGGTCGCGTGGCTGAACGGCCCGTGGCCCACGTCGTGCAGGAGGGCGGACGCGGTCACGGTGCGGGCCGTGGCGGGGTCGAGTTCGAGGTAGCCGCAGAGCCGCTGGGCGAGGTGCATGGCGCCGAGCGAGTGCTCGAAGCGGGTGTGATTGGCCCCGGGGTAGACGAGGTAGGCGAAGCCGAGCTGCCGGACCTGGCGGAGGCGCTGGAGCAGGGGGGCGTCCACGAGCGCAAGGAGCGCGGGCTCGACCTCGATGTACCCGTGGACCGGGTCACGGACCGATTTCACTCCCCTCGCCATCGGGATCAACTTAACCGTTCCGCCATATAAGCGATCAGGGATGATCGCCGTTCTTTCCGGGGGAACGGGGACCCCGAAGCTCCTGCGGGGCCTCCGCCGGCACCTCGACGACGCCGACCTCGCCGTGGTCGTGAACACGGGCGAGGACTGCTGGGTCTCGGGCGGCCACCTCTCGCCCGACGTGGACACGGTCCTCTACCTCTGCGGCGGGCTCCTGGACGAGCAGACCTGGTGGGGGATCGCGGGCGACACCTTCGCGTGCCACGAGGCCCTCCGGTCCCTTGGGGAGGAGGAGGTCGTCCGGATCGGCGACCGCGACCGGGCCGTCCAGCTCCTCCGGGGCGAGCTCCTCCGGCGGGGCCGGACGCTCACGGAGGCGACCGAGGCCCTCGCCGGGCGGCTCGGGGCCGGAGTCCGGGTGCTGCCCATGGCCGACGAGCAGTACGCGACCCACGTCCTCGTCGACGGCGGGCGGCTCCACTTCCAGGAGTGGTGGGTCCGGCACCGCGGGGCCGTCCCCCCACGGGGGCTCGCCTGGGAGCCCGCGACCCCGCCGCCCGCGACGCCGGCGGTGCTCGGGGCGCTCCGAAAGGCCGACGCCGTGGTGATCGGCCCGTCAAACCCGGTCACGTCGATCGGCCCGATCCTCGCCTGCGGCGGGGTCCGCGAGGCCCTCGGGGACGCCTTCGTGATCGCGGTCTCGCCGTTCATCGGCGACGAGCCAATCAGCGGCCCCGCGGGCGCGCTGATGGCCGTGCAGGGGCTCGAGCCCGGCTCAAGGGGCGTCCACGCCCTTTACTCCGACTTCTGCGACGTCTTCGTCCAGGACGTCCGCGACCCGGTCGAGATCCCCGGCGCAGTCCGGGCCGACACGCTGATGACCGACGCCGCAAAGAGCGAGGCGCTCGCCGAGGTCGTGCTTGACCTCGCCCGGCGCTAGGCCCGCTTCAACCGCTTCTCGATCGCGAAGCGCCCGCGCCCGAACTCGGCGCAGAGCCGGGCGACCGCCTCTCCCTTGCCGAGCCCGTCGTTCCGGAGCAGCGCGTAGGTTTCGCGGAGGGCCGCGTCCTCGCTGGGGGACCAGGCCCGGCCCCGGTTCGGAACGGGCGCGAGGACCGGGCGGCGGAGCGCGGCCAGCCGCTCCCGGGGGACGATGGCCGCGAGCTCGGGGACGCGCGCCCTGAAGATCGCGTCCGAGACCTCGAACCCGGCGAAGCGGCGACCGAGGCCGATCGCGGCCCGGGCGGTCGAGCCGCCGCCGAGAAAGAGGTCGCAGACCAGGTCGCCCTCGTTCGAGGCGTACTGGATGACCTTCTCGAGGAGGGGCCGGGGCAGCTCGTTCCGGTTCTTGGCCCGGCCCGGCTTGTACTCGCGCCCGATGGTCCAGACGTCCTCCCGGTCCAGGTAGTTGAGCGAGCCGCCGTCCTCGTTCTGCTCAGCGAGACCGTACCGGGCCTCGAGGTTGAAGGTCCGCGCGCCGCCGGGCCGGGCCCAGTAGAGGACGTGGTAGTGGCTCGAGACGAACTTCCGCATGGTCCAGACCCCGAACGGATACTTCCAGACGATGTGGTTCACCTCGACGAGCGGGGCTGCGCGGAGGGCCCCGAGGACCTCGTAGAGATGCGTGTACCCCGAGACGACGAAGAGCGCGCCGCCGGGCCGGAGGACCCTGGCGGCCTCGGCCACCCAGGCGCGGGTGAAGGCCGCGTACTCGGCCGCGGCGATCTCGACGTAGCCGTCGACCACGTGCGACTCGTCGCGGTTGTAGTGGCGGTCGAGCCGGTCGCCGTCGATCCCGTACGGGGGGTCCGTCACGATCAGGTCGACCGTGCCGTCCCCCAGGAACCGGCGGGCCCCCTCGACGCAGTCGCCGTTGACGAAGAAGCTCTCGCCGCATCGGACCGGGTCCGCAATCGCCATCGGAGGAGTGTGGGCGCGGCAAGGCATTCAAGCATGCGAAACCCCGGGGGGAAGACAGCCCGTCTCTCGCCTCCCCCCCTGCGTACGAAAAACCCTGGCCCTGCCCCGGTCGCCCGCCATCACCTTCGTCATCGTGGCCGGGGACCGGTGGGGGTCCGGGTGGGGCCGCGACGTGACCGCATCGAGATCTCGACCGATCCGACGGACCGGGGCTACGGGGAACGGCGCGGGTACGCGGACGACGGCGACCTGAACCGGTCGTTTTTCGGGCCATGACCCCCGCCGGGCGCTCGCCCTCTCCCTGCTCGCGGTGGCGGCCCTGCTCCACCTCTCCGGCTTCGGGATCACGCACCACACTCCCGTGGGGCCGCTCACGCCCGGGCTCCTGGACAAACCGACGCCCCAGCAACTGCAGACGCTCCTCAGGGGGCCGTTCGCGGGGCTGCTCCTCCTCCACTGGGGGCGGAGTCGCTGAAAAGAGAGTTACTGCCAGTCGTCGAGGTCGGCCATCAGCTCGTCGCAGGACGAGACGATGCGCCCGCACGCGTCGCGGATTGCCGCGAGAGGAGCCCGCCCCTCGCGCGTCGTGACGACTATCTCGGGGTCGGCGAACTGGAACTTGATCACGTACTTTGCCACGTCGACGCCCGGGTCGAGCAGCAGCTCCTCGACGAGGGCGTTCATGAACGTGTGCCCCTCGCCCGCGACCACGAGCCTCGCCTTGGCCGGCTCGAGTTCGAGGACCTTGACATCCATGTCTCCAGCTTTGGGCGGAGAAGGGGTTTAATGGTATGGGTACCCCCTACAGCCGGGGTCGGGCCTCCGGATCGGCCGGGGTCCGGGGCGGGGCCGCGACGTGGTCGCCGAGCACGAAGGTCTCGCCGTCCCGCCCCAGGTGGGGGAGGTCCCAGGGGACCAGGTGGGCCAGGTGGACGCAGCGAAAGGCCTTCGGCTCGAGCCGCGCCGCGAGCGAGAGGGCCTGGTCGTAGGTCATGTGCTTGTGGATCCGGTACCCGGCCGGCGCGATCGCGTCGAGGAGGAGGAGGTCCGCGCCGCGGAGGAGGTCGAACGACCGCTCGGGAATGTCGGCCCGGGTATCGGCCGTATACGCGAGCACGGCGCCGTCGGCCTCGATCCGGAGGCCGTACGTCGGCTGCGGCGGGTGGTTGACCGGGACGAGGGTGATTCGCGCGCCGCAGAGGTCGAACGGCTCGAACGGCGAGTGGGCGCACTGCGGGAAAGAGAGAAACGAGAAGACGCGCGCGCAGTACTCGAGGACCTCGGGGGCGGCATGGACGGGCGGCGGCTCCTGGACGCGGTAGAACTCGCCGAAGCCCATGAAGTGGTCGTAGTGGCCGTGGGTCAAGAGCACCGCCCGGATGCCGAACTGGTCCTCCAGCGGCAGGTTGCGGGTCAGGGCGCCGGCGTCAAGCACAATCCGGCCGTCAACGAGCAGGCACATCATGCCGGCGGCGTCGGTCTCGCAGTTGTGGGCCCC
>DAEF01000236.1 GCA_002495225.1 Methanoregulaceae archaeon UBA288
TCAACTACGGCGAGGGCTCCTGGCACACGGCCCAGCGGGACCTGATCTGGGTCCGGGTCTCGAAGGAGGCCGTCAAGAACGGCCTCCGAATCGAGCACCTGGGCAAGCTCCTCGCCGCGAAGTTCCGGATCGACTTCCCCGACCTCCTGGACGCGGTCCAGGTGACGCTCGTCACGGACCGGGCCGAGGTCGAGCGGTTGAAGCAGGAGGCCGACGCGGTCTACGAGGAGCGCGACGCCCGGATCCGCGGGATGAAGGACGACGACGTGGACGTCTTCTATTCCTGCACGCTCTGCCAGACCTTTGCCCCCGACCACGTCTGCGTCATCACGCCCGAGCGGCCCGCGCTCTGCGGGGCCATCTCCTGGCTCGACGGCCGGATCGCCCACGAGATCTCACCGGCCGGCGCGAACCAGCCGGTCAAGAAGGGGGGTGTGATCGACCGGAACGGCGGCGAGTTCGAGGGCGTGAACCGGTTCATCAAGAAGGCCTCGCACGGCGCGGTCGACAGGTGCCATCTCTACGCGGTCGTCGAGTACCCCATGACCGCCTGCGGCTGCTTCGAGGCGGTCGCGCTGGTGCTCCCCGAGGTGAACGGGATCATGGTCGTGAACCGCGAGTACAAGGGCGAGACCCCGTCCGGCATGACCTTCTCAACCCTCGCCGGCACGATCGGGGGCGGCGCGCAGACCCCGGGCTTCGCCGGGATCTCGAAGGGCTACATCCTCTCGGACCGGTTCCTCCAGGCAGAGGGCGGAATCGAACGGCTGGTCTGGATCCCGTCGGCCCTCAAGGAGGAACTCGCCCCGCGCCTGAAGGCGAAGCTCGCCGAGAAAGGGCTCGCCGACCTCTTCGACAGGATCGCGACCGAACACGAGGCGAACACCATCGAGGAGTTGATGGCCTATCTCGAGTCCGTCGGCCATCCCGCGCTCGCCATGAAGGAGCTCTTCTAGGGGGGCCCATGGCATACGATGCACCCACGGACTGGAGCGGCACCATCGGAAGGGTTCAGATCGGCGCGACCGGGTCCGAAGGCGGGACCCGAAAGGTCTCGTACCGGATCGGCGGCAACGGGGGCCTCCCGTTCGTCGAGCCGAACGACGGGCTCACGCGCCCGCTCATAGCGTACGAGCTCTGCGACGACCCGGCGTTCTGGTCCCCGCTGGTCACCGAGAGGCTCGGCGCGACGGCCGCCGACCTCGCCTGCTGGACGAGAGCGGCCGAAATGGATTTCGGCGCCGACCTCGTCCGGCTCTACCTGACCTCGACCAGGGCCCGCGGCTTCGACGACTTCGACGGCATCGGGACGGCCGTCCGGACCGTGCTCGAGTCGACCGATCTCCCCCTGATCGTCGAGGGGCCGAACGAGCCCGCGATCGAGTCCGAGGCCTTCCGCCGGATCGGCGAGGCCGGCGAGGGGGAGCGCCTCCTGCTCGGGACGGCCGAGGCCGCCCGGTACCGATCGGTCGCGGCCGCCGCCCTCGCGTACCATCACGCGGTGATCGCGCAGTCCCCGATCGACGTGAACCTGGCAAAACAGCTCAACATCCTGCTCCGCGAGATCGGCGTGCCCCACGAACAGATCGTGATCGACCCGTACACGGGCGCGCTCGGTTACGGGTTCGAGTACTCCTACTCGGCCATGGAGCGGATCCGGTACGCGGCCCTCAAGGGCGACGGAGATCTGGCCATGCCCATGATCTCGTCCGCGATCGACTCGCTCACGATCAAGGAGGTCCGCGACGCTCCGCCCGGTGAGGAGCACCGGACCGCGGTCGCCTGGGAGGTCACGACCGGGCTTTCCGCGGCTGTCTCGGGCGCCGCGATCGTCTGCGTCCGCCATCCTGACTCGGTGGCGCCCCTGCGGGCCGCGCTCGAGGCGACCTGGGGGTCGGCCTGATGGCGCTCAAGGCCCTCGACATCTACAAGCTCCTGCCGAAGAAGAACTGCAAGGAGTGCGGCTCCCCGACCTGCCTGACGTTCGCCATGAAACTCGCGTCGGGCAAGGCCGACATCGAGCTCTGTCCGTACCTCGACGAGAACGCGAAGGCCGTGCTCGGGGCCTCGACGCGCCCGCCGATCCGGCTCGTGAAGGTCGGGGTCGGCGAGCGGTCGTTCCGGGTCGGCGACGAGTTCGTCTTCTACCGGCACGAGAAGACCTTTTACCACCAGCCGGCCATCCTCTTCCGAATCTCGGACACATGGGACGAGGCCACGATCGCGGGCGTGGTCCACGAGGTCCGCGACTTCAAGCTGACCCGGGTCGGCCAGGACCTCCTGCTGAACGGGGTCGCGGTAGCGAATGACTCGGGCGACCCCGCCGCGTTCGGCCGGGCCGTCGCAGTCGTCGAGGCGAACGCCGACCTGCCCGAGGTGCTGATCGCCGACGATCCGGCCGCGCTCGAAGCGGGCCTCGCCCACTGCGGCACCTTCCGCCCGCTCCTCGACGGCGCGACCGAGGCGAACGCCGAGGCCGTCTGCGCCCTCGCGAAGAAGCACGGCGCCCCGCTCGTGGTCCGCGCCCCGGACTTCGAGCCGCTTGTCGCGCTCGTGCAGCGATGCACCGCGCTCGGCGTCGCGGACCTCGTGCTCGACCTCGACGCCCCGACCCCCGCGGAGTTCGTCGAGCGCTCCTCGGCCGTCCGGCAGCTCGCGATCGCGCGGGCCGTGCCCGAGCTCGGCTACCCGGTCTACTACGACTGCTCGAAGGCCGGCGAGCTCGCCACCGCGGCTCTCTCGGTCGGGATCCTGAAGTTCGGCTCGGTCCTCGTGACGGGCCCGCTCTCCCACCCCGAGACGGTCGCGGCGCTGACCCTCCGGCAGAACATCTACACCGATCCGCAGAAGCCGATCCAGATGACCCCGGGGCTGTACCGGATCGGCAACCCCGGCCCCGAGGCCCCGATGCTGATGACCGTGAACTTCTCGCTCACCTTCTTCACGCTCCAGGGCTACCTCGAGTCGACCCGGATCCCCTGTTACATGCTGATCGTCGACACCGAGGGGCAGTCCGTGCTGACCGCGGTGGCGGCCGGCAAGCTCTCAGAGACCGTGGTCGCGGAGGCGATCAAAAAGTTCGAGGTCGAGAGCGCGGTCGAGCACCGGAAGCTGATCATCCCGGGGTACGCGTCCCCGCTCTCGGGCGCGATCGAGGACGCGACGAAGTGGACGGTGATGGTCGGCCCACGCGACGCGGCCGACATCGGCGCGTTCCTCGAGACGGAGTGGAAGGGATAGATGCCGGTCGTCACCTTCCTCCCGAGTTACCGCAAGGTCGAGGTCCCGCCGGGCACGACCATCCTCGATGCGGCCCGGAAGGCCGGGCTCCAGATGAACGTGGTCTGCGGGGGCGTGGGCAAGTGCGGGAAGTGCCTGGTCTACGTCAAGGCCGGCAGGGCAGACTTCGACCGGCAGAAGTACGGCCGGTTCTTCACGCCGGCCGAGCTCGGGCGCGGGGCCTGCCTCGCCTGCGTCACCGGGGTCGTCTCGGACATGGACGTGAGCGTGCCAGAGGGCTCCCTGATCCAGGAGCAGAAGATCCTGATCGAGGGACTGGACATCACGACCGCGTTCCGGCCGTCGGTGCTGAAGTACCACCTCACGCTCTCGGCCCCGACCCTCGAGGACCCGTCGCCCGACCTCACCCGGCTCCTTGACGCCATCCACCGCCAGCACGGCCCCCAGCCCGAGAAGATCTTCGCGCCGCTCGGGGTCCTCCGCCGGATCCCCGAGATCCTCCGCGCGGCCGACTGGGACGTGACCGCGACGGTCGGGCTCCAGCCGCCGGGCAAGTACTGGCTTCTGAACGTCGAGGCCGGTGATACGTCGGACCGGCTCTATGGGGTCTCGATCGACCTGGGCACGACCACGGTCGTGGCCTACATCTGGGACCTCGTCTCGGGGAAGGTCGCCGGGATCGCCTCGAACTACAACCGCCAGATCTCGTGCGGCGAGGACATCCTCTCGCGCGTCAACTTCGGAAGAAAGTCGGGCCTGCCAAAGCTCCAGGCCCTCGCGGCAGAGTCGATCAACACCGCGATCACGAACGCGGCGAACCACGCGAAGATCGACCGCGATGACATCTACGAGGCGATGGTCGCCGGGAACACGGTCATGACCCACATGCTCCTGGGGATCGACCCGGCGTACATCATCTCGGAGCCGTACGTCCCGGTGGTGCGGCGGTCGATCAACACGGCGGCCTCGAACCTGGGCCTCTCGATCGCGCCCACAGCGGGCGTCTTCGCGTTCCCGGCCGTCTCGGACTTCATCGGCGGCGATATCGTCGCGGACGTGCTCGCCTGCGGCATGGGTGCGACCGACGAGATCTCGCTGATGATCGACATCGGCACGAACTTCGAGGTCGTGCTCGGCAACAACGAGTGGATGTTCTCGTGCGCCGGCGCCGCGGGCCCGGCCCTCGAGGGGGGCGAGGTCCTCTTCGGCATGCGGGC